>CABRXB010000001.1 GCA_902474785.1 uncultured Eubacteriales bacterium
TGGGTGGGGGACGACCTTTTGGCCTATGCCCTTTTGCGCGTGGTCGCGCAGGAGGCCGAGCTGCTTCGCATTGCAACATCGCCGCAACGCCGCGGACAGGGGTTGGCAGGCGCTCTGCTGCGCGACTGTCAATCGCAGCTTGCCTCGCAGGGCTGCACAGCCCTTTTTCTCGAGGTGCGCGAGAGCAACCTTGCCGCGCGCACGCTCTATCAACGCGCGGGCTTTTTTGAGGTTGGACGGCGAAATCGATATTATCAAGACCCTGAAGAGGCGGCGCTGCTGCTGCGATGCGATCTGTGAGCAAAGATGCGCTGCGCTGTTTGGCGGATGGGAGGATATGAACAAAAGTGCGGATTGCTCAAATCCGGCGCTCCGTTACGACGGTGGTGCAAATGCCAAAAACGGCTCGATTTTTAGACGAAGACGAAGAAGCCTGTGCCTGCCCGCCGTCGCGTTGGTCGACTCTGTTCTTTATAGAGCTCCATGGGTAGGAAAAGAACAGATCGGGAAAAGGCCGCGCGTTTGGCGGTTGGTCTGCCGGCGGATCGCAAAGCCAAATGCCTTTGGAGTGGGCGAAGAGGATTTTGAAGCCAAAGCGTAATGCTGGCTAAAGCCAAACGCCCTGGTTGAGCTCGACGTGCCTTTATAAAAGAAAGCTTTTTATGTTGGAAATCGGCAAAGCGCCTTTTCAATCTGGATGGACAAATGAATCACAGTTTTGCGGGGAAGAGATGGTTCCCCTCCCGTTGGGGTTTTGTGATAAAAAACAACTTGGGTTTGGCTGCCGGGTCTGCCGGCGGATTGCAAAGCCAAATGCCTGCTGCTGGCAAGGAGGTCGACGGCCTTTTTGCGGGCAATCGGCAAAAACCCCCAAAGGTTTACCGGAAAAAGGATGTTCGGGCCACCTTTTGTCGGCGCGCTGCGGAAAAAGCACGTTGCAAAAAATGCTCGGGCCGGCCTTTTGTCGATGATAAAAAAGTTCCATATAAGAAAAGGCTGGTTGCCTTTGACGAGATTTCGCAAAAACACCGTAGAAAAGAGGACGAGCATGAAGATACTTGGAATTGAAACCTCCTGCGACGAGACCTCGGTAGCCGTGGTGCAGGAGGGGAGAAGGCAGCTCTCCTGCGCCGTTCGCACGCAGATCGACATACACCGTCTCTATGGCGGCGTGGTGCCCGAGATCGCCTCGCGCGCACACGCCGAATCCATCAGCCAATTGACAACGGCGGCGCTTGACAGCGCAAACCTTTCGCTTGCAGACGTCGACGCCATCGCCGTCACCGCGTGGCCGGGGCTGATCGGCGCGCTGCTGGTGGGGGTCAACTTTGCCAAGGGGCTGGCGCTCTCAACCGGACTGCCGCTCGTGCCCGTGCACCATCTGCGCGGCCATGTGGCGGCCAACTACCTTGCCCACCCCGATTTGAAACCGCCTTTTCTCTGCCTCGTGGTGTCGGGCGGGCACACATGCCTTGTCTGGGTCAAAGATTACACAGAGTTCAAAACGCTGGGACGCACGAGGGACGACGCCGCCGGCGAGTGTTTTGACAAGGTGGCGCGCGTGCTGGGGCTGCCCTATCCCGGCGGCGTGGCCATGGATCGAATTGGACAGGAGGGAAGAGTGGGAACCTTCTCGTTTCCCAGCGCCGAGGTGCGCGGCGCGCCGCTCGATTTCAGCTTTTCGGGCCTCAAGACGGCCGCCGTCAACCATCTGCACAACGCACAGCAAAAGGGAGAGCCTGTGGACAAGGCCGATTTTGCGGCTTCTCTCATGGACAGCGTGGCGCATGCACTGTGCAGCCGGCTGGAGCTTGCGACCAAAGAGGTCGCGGCGCCTGCGCTGGCGTTGGCCGGCGGCGTATGTGCAAACTCCGTTTTGCGCGACAGGGCGCAACAACTGGCCCGTCGATTGGAACTTCCGCTTTTTCTGCCGCCGCCCTCTCTTTGCGGGGACAATGCCGCCATGATCGCAGCGCAGGGGTATTTTGAATTTCAAGCTGGCCATGTGGCGGGAAGCGATCTCAATGCATTGGCGACAAAGGAGATTGAGGACAACCTAATTTTGACAAAAGTTTGACAAAAATTAATTTCTGGAAATGAATCGTCGAGTTATGTCAACCAAAATTATGTGCAGCCCGCTTTGTCCACACCACAAGAGAGACAGATTGTGGAAAACCTCTTGAATCCACTGCGATTTTCCTCTGTTTCGGTGGATAACTCGGTGGAAAGTGTGGATATCTCCCCATTGTGCCCTGCAATTTATGAAAATTATGTCAACTGACCCAAGGGGATTTATGGGGAAAATGGGATAAATTGGCCCTTGACTTTCTGAAAAGAAGGGGAAAAGCAGTCGAAAAATGTGTGAAAAGCCGGTATTATTTTGGAAAAGATGGCGGGACATCCAATTTTCATAGAAAAACAGCGATGAAAAACACCACCACAGGGCAAAAACGCATCAAAAAAAGATCACAAATGGAAATGTGGTGCGCAGTCTTGCGCCACAGGGCGCCGCCTTGCTATAATGAAGGCAGGGCCAGCGGCCGGATGAATGAAAAGGAGAGACGCCAATATGGTACTATTCAACAGCGACTACACCGAGGGGGCCCATCCGAAAATCATGGAGCGCATGCTGTCTTCCAACATGGAGCAGACCGGCGGATACGGCATCGACCCCTATTGTGACAAAGCCCGCGCTCTGATCAAACAGCAGTGCGGCAGGGACGACATCGACGTGCAGTTTTTGGTGGGAGGCACCCAGACCAACCTGACGGTCATTGCGGCCACGCTGCGTCCGCATCAGGGCGTTATTTCGGCCGATTCGGGGCACATCAACGTCCATGAGACCGGCGCGATTGAGGCCACGGGCCACAAGGTCATCGCCCTGCCCAGCGCCGACGGCAAGCTCACAGCGCAGCAGGTGCTCGACTGTTATCACGACCACTGGAACGATGCGACGCACGAGCACATTGTGCAGCCCGGCATGGTGTACATTTCAAACCCGACCGAGATCGGTTCGATCTACCACAAAGACGAGCTGACGGCGCTTGCCGCCGCCTGCCGCGACTGCGGCCTGCCGCTGTTCCTGGATGGGGCGCGGCTTGGCTACGGTCTTGCGGCGCAGGACAACGACCTCGACTTGCCCACCATCACCGACTGCTGCGACGTGTTTTACATCGGCGGCACCAAGGTGGGCGCGCTGTTTGGCGAGGCCGTTGTGATCCGAAACCCCGCAATTGCAAAGGATTTTCGCTATCTCATCAAACAGCGTGGCGGCATGCTGGCCAAGGGCCGTCTGCTTGGCATCCAGTTTGCCACGCTCTTCGAAGACGGGCTCTATTTTGAGATCTCGCAGCATGCGGTCGACCTCGCCATGAAAATTCGAGAGGCCTGCGAGCAAAAGGGCTATTCCTTTGTCACCCCCTCCACCACCAATCAGCAGTTTCCCATCCTGCCCAATGCGCTCATCGATAAGCTGGGCCAAAAGTGGGGCTATTCCTTCTGGGGCAAGATCGACGAGGAACACAGCGCCGTGCGCTTTTGCACGAGCTGGGCCACCGACGCGGCGGCGGTGGAACAACTTTGCAGCGACATCAGAGGTCTGTGAGCCTGGTTAATAGAAAAAAGGGGCCGTTGCTGCTGCAACGGCCCCTTTTGAAAAAACAGGCCATAGGGTTTTGCCATCCTGTCCAAATCGCGACTTTCATCAAAGATGGTGCGGCAAGAACAAAAACGAAATTTCTTGGTGATAACTCCCAGGCGAAACCCGAAGCAGCTTAAAATGCTGATGATTGCAAAGACAAGGTGAATCAAAAAAAGCTAAACCCCTTTGACAAATCAGTTACAAGGGTTTGCTACAATTATCTGGTTGGCCAAAGGCTTCCATCAAAGAAGGTATGGCAAGCAGAAAAAATTGATCTTATGATTGAAACGAGGCAAAGCCCAGAAAAAGTGAAAATACTGATGACTGTAAAGTCAAGGTAAATCTAAAAAGCTGGCGCCCTATCTTAACACCAAACGACAAGCTGAAGATCAAAATCAAACCGAAAATCCAGAGTTGTCGATTGCATGCAATAAAAGCGTACTTTGGCGCATTATTTCAGTGAAGACAGGAGGAGAGAGGATGAATGAAACCGGCAGGCAGACGTCGGCTTGGCCAAGGGGTGGAGACGACGCACAGCTCGACCACCTGCTCGACGCGCTGGCCAGGGGAGAGAAACAGGCGCTGGAAGCGCTGTATGAGCGCACCGCGCCGTCCATATATGGCCTGACCCTTTCCATTTTAAAAAACCCTGTCGAGGCGCAGGACGTGGTGCAAGAGACCTTTTTGAAGGTCTGGACCAGTGCGCCCAGCTATCGGTCGCAGGGAAAACCGCTGGCCTACATGTTCACCATCGCCAAACACTGTGCGCTCATGCGGCTGCGAAAAAGAGCGCGCGACGCACAGCCGCCCGAAGACTGGGAGGCAACTGCCGCGCAGCTTCCCCCCGCCGTCACGCCCGAAGAGCGCATGACCTTGCAGGCCGCCATGCGGCACCTGTCGGACGAGGAGCGGGAAATTGTGATGCTGCACGCGGTGTCAGGCTATAAACACAGGGAAATTGCGGAATTTCTCTGTCTCTCCCTGCCTGCGGTGCTCTCGAAGTATCACCGCGCCCTCGGCAAACTGAGAAGGCGTATGAAGGAGGATTTGTAATATGACCAAAGAGAAGACAAAGCAGCTCTTGCAAAGCGCCGTCCTCCACGCCACGCCACAGTGGGACGACGCACTGCTGCAAGACCTTCCGCAGCAGGAGCCGGCCGTGGTGGTACAGATGCCTTCGCGTCGCCGCGCGCATCCGATGCTGGCCGTCGCCGCGGCGCTGTTGCTGCTGGTTGGCGGTGTGATGGGCTATCGGCAGTATCAGACCTTTTATGCGCTGGACGCCATCGTGGGCTTTGACGTCAACCCCAGCATCGAGCTGCGGCTGAGTCGGGCCGAAAAGGTGTTGGAGGCGCGCGCCCTCAACCAAGACGCGGCAATCATATTGGAGGGCATGGATCTCAAGGGCAGCAGCCTCAACGTGGCGGTCAACGCGCTGCTGGGCTCCATGCTGCAAAACGGCTATCTGGGAGAGCTCTCCAACTCTATTTTGATCTCGGTGGAAAACGACGATGCACAGCGCGCGCAGGAACTCCAAGATCGGCTGACCCAGGAGGTCAACCGCCTGCTCACAGCGCGCGACGTGGAGCCCGCCATTGTGAGCCAGACCATCCCCATGCAAAGTGAGACGACATCGGCGACACAGCCGCAGGGGGTGTCGCCCGGCAAGGCGGAGCTGGTGCGTCAGCTTGCGGGGCAAAACAGCAAATATCGGGAGGAGGAGCTCATGCAGCTCTCCATCAACGAACTTTTGCTGCTGGTGGAGAGCGGGAAAAACACGCTGTCCGGCATCACCAGCACGGGAGAGGCGAGCGACCGGGCCTATCTTGGAAACGAGCGCGCATTGCAGTGTGCGCTCGACTGGATGGGCGTTGCAGCCGCCGACCTGCGCTGGAAGGAGATCGAGCTCGACTATGACGACGGCCGCATGGTTTATGAGGTGGAGTTCGTGGCGGGCAATATGGAATATGAGTGTGATGTCGACGCACGGACCGGCGACGTGCTGTCGTCGTCAAAAGAGCGTCTCGACGACTGGGACGATTTTGACGATGATGACCGCGACGATTTCGATGACTTTGACGACTTTGACGACAGGGACGACGACCGTCACGATTGGGAAGATCGCCCCAAGGATGACGTCACCGTCCCGGTCGACGGGCAGGAGGCCGATGCACCGGTCAATTTACCGCAGCACCAGGGCTCGGTCATCGGCAACGGTCAGGGCGAAGAGACCATCTCAAAACAGGATGCAACGCAAATCGCGCTGGAAGACGCCGGCTTGACCAAGTCTGACACGCGAAAGCTCAAATGTGAGCTCGACTATGACGACGGGCGCCTGCGCTATGAAGTTGAGTTTAAGAGCGGCCGCATGGAATATGAGTATGAGATCGACGCGCAAACCGGCGCAATATTGTCCCGCGATATCGACGAAGACGATTGATTTGAAGCGGAAATTGTGCAAGAGAGCATGACTTCATAATCGATAGAAAAGCGCGCGCAAACCCTTGCGCGCGCTTTTTGTTGTTGCTAAAATGGACAGAAATATCCTGACAGAACTATTGGGAAAGGCTTGTACACCATGTACGAGAGACAATGGTAAAAAGAGAAGCGGTTATGGTGCTAATGTGAGTAAGTTTTTTTGCTTCAATGGGGTATAGGTAATGCTATGGTGGTAAGGAAAATGTGAAGGGTTGGAAATATTCCAAAATTGTCCATTCCCCTGCAGACGAATTCCGTTTTTTTCAAAGCAGTATTCTGTCACCCCGTCACAACGCATCTTGGCAATGTTTTCAGGAAGAATAACACTTCCTACGGGAGTGCTATTTAAGGTCATTAGCTGTATTGTTGAATATGTAATATTCATTTCCGTCAGCTGAATGGCAGTGGCACGAATATTGGTGTATATAGAAGTGGAAAAATCGGGATCGTAGAATTCGCCATAGTATTCCATCTGTATGCTGGGTGGGTCATAAAACTCATCAAAGGATACCGACATCACGCCCCCATTTTGCAATATATGAATTACATCGTCGGCCGTGGGCTGTGAGGCTCTTCCATTTTTAACCACGCCGGCATGTCCCACATCCCACGGTACATCTTTGTCCCGATAGACGGCATATCCACTGTGTGAGGCCAAAGCGGAGAGGGGAATGCAGGTGCAAAGGAGAGCAAGCAATAAAATTACGGCAATTTGCCGAACCCCTTTTCTGTTCACGATGACGACCCTCCTTGTTGTGTTTTGGTTTTGCTGTTGGGAAGCGTGTGCTCTTTGGTGAAATCGATGAGCTTGGTTGCCTGTTCGCTCAGAGCCGGATGCCGCCTTGCCATGGTTTGCAGGTTTTCATTGTAGTAGTCCATCGGGTAAAGAGAGGCGGCTTCAAGGGCAAAGCGGGCTTCCTCCTCGTTGTCTGAGAGAAGCATCTCGTCGATTTCAGGGTAGATCATCTCATCCACATAGGTCAACACATGGTGGAGATTGGGCACTTTGTCCTGATATTCGTAGAGCAGGCGAAACAGCCCTTTCGTATTGGTTTCACTCATCACTCCGCCAGTTAAATTTAAAATAGAGTTGATATGATTGGCAGTGACCGTGTGCTGTTCTGTCAGAAGTTTTTGGCAAAGCGTCAACAGAACTTGTGGCGCATCCTGATAGGGCGGTTCTCCCAGGCGCCCCACAGAGACAAGTGCGATGACGCCATCGTGTAGCAGTGCTTCGTCGTAGTCTTGATAGTGCTCAACCATATGATAGAGTTCATTTTTTGTACCGGCCTTGTCCACAACGGCAATTGTGCGCAGCGCAAGCCCCTGCAAGCGAACGGAGGAGCTGCTTTCATAGATGTCCCGCAAGATGGGAAGGCTGTCCATATCCCAGTCGACCGAGACGATAAGGTAGACGGTCAGGTTTTCGCTGAGTTGCTCCTCTTTTAAAATGCGCTTGACTTTGTCGGCGTGGTCGCCGTCTGTGCCGTGGACGTAGAGCGTCACCTCGAGCATGAAGGTTTTGAAGCTCTCGGGCAGCTCGGGATCAAGCAAAAACTGCTCCAAAAGCGCGGGGTCAACCAGCGGCGCGATGCGTTGAGTGGCAATCTGGCCCAGAGAGAAAAACTGCGCCCCGCCCGCCTCATAGCTCTTGGCGGCCTCCAGGACAACGTCGAGCAGCGCCTGATCGGTGAGTTGACCGAGCGCCTTGAGATAGGCCTCCTGTCCGCCCTGTTCATAGGCTTTTTCAAGGGCCGCCACATGTCTGCGGCCGGAAAGCTCTCTCCTTGTGGGCAGGCTTAGGCCGGCTGCGGCCGCGCCGAGCATCACGGTTGCAATAAGCAAGATGGCGATCAAAGCGCCGTGTTTTTTTGTTTTCACGCATATCCTCCTTTTTTAATCTAAAAGGCGGCTCCAAACAGTGATCCAGCCCATGGGAATCACCTCCAATCAACTTTCAATCTCATATTATTAAATCATAAAAATAGAGTCAAGGATAATGGTTGGAATTTACAAAATGTTTGTTATAAGTTAAAAAAACAGACAAATTTCAGACGATTCATTTATTTTGTCTTGCTATAAACATCTGAAACCATATCATAAACGACAACCATGAATAATCCTGCCTCTAGCACAAAAGACCGCATATGGCGTGCGCTTGATCTTCGCTGGCCGCAGGCAACAGGCAAAAAGGGCCGCGCCCATAGAAAAGGCACGGCCCTGATTTCACCGGACAATCGGTTCCAGATATTTTTTCTGATAGCCGTCAAACAGCATTTGATACTCAGGGCTGTCTGCCAGATGCAGCTTGTTCCGGCGGCTGTGTTCGTCGAGCTCGTCGGGACACAGGCGCTGTGTGAGGTGCATGGCAATGTTGGAGCAGTGGTCGCTGATGCGTTCCAGATTGGTCAGCACCTCCACAAAGGAGATGCCGCCCTGCACATTGCACTGCCCCGCCTGGAGGCGGTCGATGTGACGGCGCTTGAGCGTCTCTTCCAGAATGTCAATGGTCTGCTCCAAGGGTTCGACATTCAGGGCGGCCTGTGCGTCCTCCTCCTGGTAGGCGCGCAGCGTGTGCTCCAAAATCTCGGTCACAGCTTCTGTCATGGAGGTCAGCTCGGTGCGGGCTTCGGGGGAAAAGTGGATGTTCTGATCGCGGTTGTAAAAGGCCACCTGCGAGATATTGATGCAGCGATCGCCCACGCGTTCAAGGTCGCCCAGCGTATGCAAAAGTTCTGTGGCAAGGCGGCTCTGCGCGCTCTCAAGGTGCTGCACGGTGATTTTGGTTAAGTATTCGCCAAGGGCGGTTTCGCTTTTGTCGAGAAATTTCTCGTTCTCATCGAGCAGGGCGATCTGCGCGTCGCTGCCCGTTTCAAGCATCTCGACGGCCAGACGGAAATTTTCGAGCACGGTGGAACCCATGCCAAAGATCACCTTTTTGCACTGTTCCAGCGCCACAACGGGAGTGGGCAAAAAGGCGGGGTCGAGCAGGCGCAGTTCCATGTCGATCTTGGATTCCTTGGTGTCTTTGAGCAGACGCCCCGAGAGGTCGATAAGCAGGCGGATGCAGGGCAGAAGGAGGGCGGCGGTTGTGAGGTTGAACAGGGAGTGAAAGTTGGCGATGCTGCCGCGACTCACCAGATTGTCCCAAAAGGGAAAGCCCACCAGACCCTGCCAGCCATACATGGCGATGAGAAAGATGCCAACGCCAAAGGTGTTGCACAACACGTCGATGAGCACCAGACGCTTCGCCTTGATGTTGGAGCCAAGGCTGGCCAGCACGACGGTGATGCACTTGCCAATGTTCATGCCAAGCAGGATGGGCAGCGCGGTGGAAAAGGTGATGGCGCCCGTGACCGACGTGGCCTGCAACAGACCGACGGCGGCCGAGGAGCTCTGTAAAAGGGCGGTGACCGTAAGGCCCAGGAGAAGGCCCAAAACGGGGTTGCGAAAGAGGGTGAACATGCGCTGAAAGCTCTCGAGCTCGCGCAACGGGGCCATGGCGCCCTCCATGGTGGTCATGCCCACAAACAGGATGCCAAAGCCGATGAAGATGGAGGAGAGATCCTTTGCCTTGTTACGCTTTGCCATGAGCAGGCCAAAGGAGCCCAGGACGATACAAAGCGGGGCGAAGGATGCGGGTTTGAGCAGGGTGAGCAGCAAATTGTCGCTGCTGATGTCGCCAAGACGCAGGATCTGCGCCGTCATGGTGGTGCCGATGTTGGCGCCCATGACGACGGGCACCGCCTGCCTGAGCTTCATGATGCCGGCGTTGACAAAGCCGACCGCCATCACCGAGGTCGCCGCCGAACTCTGGATGACGGCGGTGACGCCTGCGCCAAGCGCAAGCCCCTTGATCGGGTTGCTGGTCAGTCGTTCAAGCGTCTTTTCAAGACGCGCCCCGGCAAAACGCTCCAAAGAGACGCCCAGCAGTTTCATACCATAGAGAAACATGCCCACGCCGCCCAGCAGCGTGATGATGTTCGATAGATTCATGCAGCGGCCTCCAATGCTGTCAGGATGGACGAAAAAACGCATCGCCTCTGCGTTTGCCACAATACTGTCATACAGAAAAGTCGATACAATATTATTTTACAGTGTTTCGCTGCTTGATACAATGGGGAAAACGCCTGTTTTTGTTGACGCTTTTTAGGAAACATGCTACAATAATACTGATTTGCGGGCATGGCGGAATTGGTAGACGCACCAGATTTAGGATCTGGCGGGCGACCTTGCAGGTTTGAGTCCTGTTGCCCGCACCACGCCGTCGGAGCAAACGATCTGCGTTTGCTCCGACGTTTTTGCAAGAGAAGGTTATGTGTCGCAGCGCCCTGACACGCCTCTTGAGTTGTCGCAGCAAAAGCGTCAAACAGACGGGTTTTATCACGGCGGCGAAGGGAGAGACGTGGAGATGTCAGTGATGGTGGTTTGGGCCAGCCCCAATGTGGATGGGCTGACGGCGGCCGCAAAAGACCGCATAGTGGAGGGCATTGTCCGGGCCAAGGGCACAGCCGAGTCGCTGCCCCTGTGCAGGCAAAAGCTGCAAAGCTGCCAGGCCTGTGGAGACGGCTGGGGGCTTTGTAAAGCGCGGGGCCAGTGTGTGCTTGAGGACGACTTTGCCGAGATTTACGACAGACTGGTTGCGGCGGACGGAATTGTTTTTGTCACACCGGTGTATTGGCACGACATGGCCGAACGCCTCAAATGCCTGCTTGACCGCCTGCGCCGCTGTGAAACGGCACACAACGGCTGGCTCAAGGGCAAGCCCTGCCTCCTGGTGGCCTGCGCCGGAGGAACGGGCAATGGCGCAATTTCCTGTTTGAACAGTTTGGAGGAGACCTTGGGACACATGGAGATGGTCTGTCTGGATCGTCTGCCGGTCATCCGCTTCAATCAGGAGTATATGCTGCCTGCGCTGGTGGGCGCGGGCGAGGCCTTTGCCAAAAGAGTCGCAGGGCAACAACGCAAATGAGGAGCAGGGCGGCCGCCAAAGTCCCGGCGGCCGCCTTGCCGTGGCATGCAAGATAATTTTATCAAGTGAGGCGAGACATTGGCGAGACATATTGTTGCGCCATGGAAAAGAGGTGGGCGTGTGTGGGAGACAAAACAAAAATATTGATTGTCGACCAAGCGGCGGATGTCCGCTCGCAATTGCGCGAAATTTTATCGGCTGACTATGACGTGCGAGAGGCCACGACAGGGGCGCAGGCCATGGATACGCTGAACAAGGGGGAGGTCTCGCTGCTGCTGATCGGCGCCCTTCTGCCCGATATGGACGGCTTGCTGGTGGTGTGCTGGATGCAAAGGAACAACCTGCTTTTTGGCGTTCCTGTGCTGGCCATCGCATCGCAAGAAAGCCCGCCCGCCTTCTTTGAAGAGGGATTGCACTGCGGTGTCAGCGACTTTTTGACGCGACCTTTTGTCGCGCCGCTTGTGTTAAACCGGGTGAAAAAGGCGCTGTGGCAAAACGCATATGGGTCTGAGCGAACATTTGAGCGCAGCCAGAGCGAAAGCGCGCGCGTGCAGGAGGCGAGGCGCCGCATGAACCGCGAGCGGGCCAAGCTCCAATTCCTCTCGTCGAGCTCGGGAGAGCTGCTGTTCGACTATGATGTGAGCAGGGATCGCATGGCCTTTTCCGAACACTGTCAGACAGAGTTTGGCGTTCCTGCCGTTGTAGACAACTTTTTAAAGCTGATCTCTCAGAGAAAAGATGCAAACGCCCTGCTGCTGCAGGCGCTCAAGGAAAAGTTTCTCGAAACGACGCCCGGCAAACCGGATCTCACAGAACAGGTGGAATTGCGCACGGCGACCGGCGAGCGTCGTCGGTACAGCCTGCGCCTGCGTGTGATCTGGCGCAAAAGGGAGGAAGGGCCGGCTTTTGACGGAGCTCTTGGACGGCTTGAGGAGATCCAAACAAACTCGGATTCGTACAGAAGCAGGCCGGGCGGCCGGGCGGCCGGGCGAGTCTGGAGCAGGACCCGCTGACAGGGCTGTGCAATAAAACTGCAGCAAGAGAGTATGTCGACGCAAGGTTGTCTGAGCATCGTGACAGCGGTTTTGCCCTGCTGCTGGTCGACATCGACCGGTTTGAAGAGATCAATGCGACTTACGGTCATCTGTTTGGAGACGAGGTGTTGCAGCTTTTGGCGCATGCGCTGAGAGCCGGCACAAGAGAAGGGGATCTGCGCGCGCGGGTGGGCGGCGATGAGTTTTTGGTCTTTTTTGAAGAAGTGCGCTCCAAGGCGGGGCTCAAACAGCGTTGTGTCGACCTTTTGGAGCGGTTGAGCGCAACGCAGACCCTGTGTGAGCACACCGTGAGCGTCGGGGTGGCGCTCGCTCCCGATCACGGGGTTTCCTATGACTTGCTGTACCAGTGCGCACAGCAGGCCCTGCGCGCGTCCCAAAAGGAAAGACAGAGCTGCTGCACAATCTTTGGAGAGACGCAGGAGAAGATGCTCGCCTCTTCAAGCCCAAAGAGCGCTGGGCCTGTAGAGGATGAGACGAAAACCAAAGCAATTGTCCCGACGCCGGGGCCTGGCGTTGTCGGGCATTACAGCGGGATTTTAAGGGAGTCGGAATACATGCTGCTGATGAACGCCGTCAATGTGAGCGTCAGCAAGCATCTCATCGACGAGCATTTCACCGTGGTGTGGGCCAACGACCGTTTTTATGAGATGTTTGGTTACACCCGAGAGGAATATCAAACGCTGTTTCAAAACCAGTGCGATCTCTTTTACAGGGACAATCCACAGGATTGGGATGAGCTTGTACATTTTATTTCAAAGGAGATAGAGCGCGGGGCCTCCCGGTATGAATATGTCTGCCGCATTCGGCACAGAGACGGCAGAAAGCTGTGGATCAAAATGGTGGGGGCAAAGATCGAAGAATTTGTGGAAGAAAAGCAGCTCGCCTACACCGTGATGATGGACATCACGCAGCAGATGCAAACGCAACTTGAGCAGACCGTGACCTACAACAACTTTCCGGGTCTGATCTCCAAATTTCTCGTCAAGGAGGATGGGCTTTACTACATCAACGCCAACCGCAGATATTCGGAGATCTTTCAAAAAAGAGAGCGGTATCTGCTCGAGGAGATGACGCCCGAATCGGGCCTGTATGCCATTCGGCAAAACTACGGGGCCTTTCGCGCCGGCAAGTTTGTCTCCTTTGCGCTCTTTCAGGACGACCCAAATGGACAGCGTGTGCATATGAACGTGAGCGCAGAATGTGTGGACTGGATTGATGACAACCCCGTCTATCTGCTGCTGCACACCGATGTCACGCAGCTCATCCGGCAAAATGAAGAGCTTGAGCGGCTGGCTTTCACCGACCTTGTCACAGAGGGGATGAATCGAGCCCGCTTCAACATGGTGGCCGAGGCGACGCTTCGTGCCGCGCCTGCACACAGCTATTCCCTGGTGTGTCTGAACATCCAGAAGTTCAAGCTCATCAACGATACGGCGGGCAAGGAGACGGGCAATCGCACGCTTCGGTATGTGCACAATGTCATCAAGGCCAGGCTTCGTCCGGGAGAGCTGGTGGCGCGCATCTTTGCCGACAACTTTGATATCCTGATGGAAGCCGACGACAATGAAACGCTGCTCGCAAGGCTTGATAACATGGTCAACGACATCAACGCCTTCAACAGGCGAAGAGAAATCCCCTATTATCTGGCCTTTACCGCCGGCATCTGCCAGGTGGACGAGCCCGGAATGGAGATCACAAAGCTTCAGGCGCGCGCGCAGATTGCACGCCAGGAGAGCAACATTGTGGAGGGCTTTTTGTCCCACAAGTTCTACAGCGATAACGAGAGGGCGCGCCTGATTGAGGAAAAGGACGTGGAAAACAAGATGCGTCCGGCGCTGCAAAACCATGAGTTTGTCATCTATCTTCAGCCCAAGCTCTCGCTTGCCACCCACAAGGTGGGGGGCGCTGAGGCGCTTGTGCGCTGGCTGGATTCTCAAAATGGACTGGTGATGCCGGACAGCTTTATCCCCATCTTCGAAAAAAACGGCTTTATTTTGCAACTGGACAGCTATGTGCTCGAGGAAGCCTGCCGTCTTTTGCGCAAATGGATGGATTGCGGCCTGGCCGTGCAGCCGATCTCGGTCAACCTCTCGCGCGTTCACTTTATAGAGCCTGACTTTGTCAGACAATACGCCGCCATCTGCAACAAATACGATGTCTCCACCGGCCTCATCGAGCTTGAGGTGACGGAGACTGCCGCCTTTAAAGATCCAGCGCTGTTCTCCGCCCTGGTCAAAGAGATGCATCGCCACGGATTTCTCTGCTCTATGGACGACTTTAGAAGCGGCTACTCCTCGTTGAACCAGCTCAAAGACCTCAGAGTGGATACGCTCAAGCTCGACCGCGCATTTTTCAGCACCCCTGAGATGGACAATGAGCGCGAGCGGGATGTGGTGACCTCCGTGGTGGAGATGGCCAAAAAGCTGCGCATGAACACTGTGGCCGAAGGGGTGGAGACAAAAGAGCAGCAGGCGTTTCTCGAAAAGACCTGTTGCGATCTGCTCCAGGGTTATGTGTTCTCAAGGCCGCTTCCGGTTGAGGAATATGAGAAGTTTGTCTTTGGGTTCGCGGTTGACGCGTTGTCGCCCGAGAAGAAGGCAGAAGGGTAACGCGTGGGGGAATACCGTTGCCAGGGGGCGCGTTTGCCGGGATTTGCTTTGACGTGCAGGTCGGCATCGCAGCCTTGACAGTGAAGAAAAGATGGGCTTAAAAAGAAAAACAGCTCTTTCCAGCATGTTGCGGGAAGAGCTGTTTTTTTGACACAGGGAGGGTGAAAGACAGGACGGTAAAAAAGCATGAAGACGTTGGGCCAGACCCTTTTAAAACCTACGATCTACCGGCGCGGGCGCGGTGCAGGCTCGGGATCGCATCAAGTGCAGGCATTGCCATGCTCGGGGAGACAGCTCTTCGAAGAGAGACGGGGAAGCCTTAAAAGCCTTCATGTCGTCAGATAGTCGTCAGATATCGGAAAAGCGACGCCCCTTGACAAAAGGGCCTCTTTGCAATCGACAAGAGAGTTGCGTCGACACGAAAAACGCCGCACTCAAACGGCACAGAGGACGCGGCTTGACAAGAGCGGCCCAGAACCTGACGCTTTGGCTGGATGCGCCACCTTGCCTGCGCAAAGCTCTGGCTTTGCGCAAGGCGTCCCCTCCAGAAAAAGAGAGCCTGTACGGGTGTCAACAATCTAAGGCTTTGGACAGCCGGGCTTTTTCAGCCGGTTGTTTGGAGCCAAGGGCTGGGGCCGCGCATTCGCTAAAGGGCAGGCGCGGTCTGCAAGGTGACGACAAAAGCCGGCGCGCCAAGCCATAGGCCTGGCGCGCCGGCATCGCGCAGCGGCTACAGCGCCGCCGGGTTGACAGATATGTCAGCGCACCGGAAAAAGTTCCCCGGAGAGCCGGGTCTCATAGGAGGGGTCGAGCGCGATCAGCTCTTTGAGCGTGTCGATCTCCAGAATGTCCTGCGGGTCGCAGGTGCGCAGGGCGATGCGATAGTGTTTTTGACACAGGCGCAGGGGCACCTCGTCCCAGAAGTGTTGACGACCCGAAGGGGAGGCTGCAATTTGAGCGATATCTTCCGCCAGGCGGCGCCCGTCGCTCTCGTTCCAATAGGAGAGGCCATACATGCGGTAACACTGGCTGCCGCCGATGGAGGCGCCTTCGATGAATTCGCCCCTCATGTGGAAGCACCAGTCGTCAGTCTGTTCACACCAGCAGCCGAGATAGTTGGAGCGCAGCTCATACTTGCGCACCAGGTGGGGGTTGAGAAGGAAGAGGTCGGCGTCGCAGATGTAGGCGTTTTGCAGCCACTGCTTGGCGCACAGCGCCGAGGAGAGGTTGTTGGAGGAGGCGTAGAGCGGGTTGTCGGTCAAGATGAGATTGGGGTATTTTTTGAGAAGCAGGTCGAAAGCTTCCCCAAAGTGACCGCGGATGAGGTGGATCTCGGGAATCTGCGCCGCGGTCAGCGCGTCAAGCAGGGTGTCGATGATGCGCACGCCCCGCACAGAGATCATGGGCTTGGGAAGGTGATAGGTGAGAGGGCGCAGACGGGAGCCAAGTCCCGCGGCCAAAATAACGGCGCGCTTGACGCGATAGGGCGAGAGCGCCTCAATTCCCTTGGGCGAAATGAACCAAAGATCGCCGCTGCGGGCAATCAGCGCATCGGCCTCCATGTCTTTGAGCGCGCGTTGCGCCTCGTTGAAGGGCAGGCGGGACTGCTTTGCCGCCTGTGAAATAGACAGACCCGATGTACAACGCTCCAGCGCGCAAAGCAGCTCAAAGCGACTGGGGGTCATTGGATCTCACTTCCTTTCTTGCTGCGCAGGCGCTGTCGACGGGGGAGAAAGCCGCCCGCGAGAGTCGCGCACCATAGGGATCGGGATCGTGAAAGGCGTTTGGCATGGTGTTGAAATTGCGCCGCAGCGCCTCGAAGCGGGAGGCGAGCAGGGTGAGCTCGTGTGCAACGCGGCGCTCGGGCAGATGACCTGCAAGGTTGTGCTTTTCAAGCGGGTCGGTGCGCAGATCGTAGATTTCACAGAGTTCACGGCTTGAAAAGGGTTCTTGCAGGCGCGCTTTGACCACCACAAGGTAGCGGTCGGTGCGCACGCCCATGCGCACGGGGCGCCGATTCATGTCGGGACAGCCGGGGCCCATGTATTCGTGCAGCGCATGATCTCGCCCGGAGAAATCGAGCATCGAGCGGCCGGTCATCCATGTGGGAATGGGCACCTCGCAGACGTCGAGCAGCGTGGGGGCCACGTCTTTTGCCATATAGTATCCCCGGCGGCGCTCCTGGGCGCGTCCCTTTTCCCACAGGAGAAAGGGAGGGTTGCAGAGCTCCCGGTGAAAGTGATTCCAGTAGTCGGAGCGGATGGGGTCGTACCAGAAGGAAAAGCCGTGATCGGCGAGAATGGCGACGGCAGTGTCGTCCAGGGCGCCGCGCGCCTCGAGCTGATCAAAGAGCCAGCGGATACAGCCGTCGACATACAGGAGCGAGAGGTCGCTGGTCAGCGCGCCGCGATAGCCCCGCGGCAGATGGTCGAGATATTGCTCAATGGCCGCCATCTCCTCGTCCATCAGGTCGAAATTGCAGGAGTCCCACGAAAAGAAGGTCTCCGGGGTGTGGGCGTCGTCCAAATGGAGATAGGTCAAAAGGGGGCGGTCGGGATCGCTGCGGTGGTCATACCAGTTTAAAAAGTGCTCAAAATAACCCCTGCACGAGATGGAGGCGCGAAATGTGGTGTAGTTTTGCCCGATGCGATCGAAGAGGTCGGCATCCCACACCGCGGCGCGATACATGTTGTGATAGGTAAGGGCCTCTTTGGAATCGCCATGCAGCAGGGATTGCAGGGCGGGCCGCAGCGGATAGCGCAGATTGCGCAGGTTGTTTTTCCGGCCGCAGCGTTCGATGCGCTCAAATACCGGCAGATACCGTCGGCGCACTTCGCGCTGCACCTCGGGGGGGACGCGCGTGTCGCAGGTACGCTTGGGAAAGGAGAAGAGAAAATGCCGCTCTTTTTGGGTGAAGAGCTCCTCAAGGTAACGCTCGGGGTCGGCACTGAAGCGTTGATGCTCCTCTTTGAGCGCCGAGAGCTCCTGCGCGGCGCCGCGAAGACTCGAGCTGCGCGTCAGAATTTCCGCGCTGGGGTCGCCCGAGAGCGCAAGCGTCAACTGGCTGATCCAGGCCTCGAGATTTTCAGCGAGCATGTCTTTGAGCATGCTGATCTCCTGGCTTGAAAGCGCGCCTTCCAGAAAGAGGGGGGCATAGTAATAAAAACGATAGTCCCAGAATTCGCGAAACACATAGTAGCTCTGGTGATACATGGGGTTGGCGCCGGCAAACATGGCGCTGGGGTAGACCTGCGGCGCAAAATGATTGACAAAGGTCTCATATCCGTTCTGGCGAAACACCTCCAGCACCGTGTGTTTGTATTTGATGCGTTGCAGGTATCCGCCGCCGTCGAGCAGGTCGTTGCCGCAGAGCAAAGAGGTGAGCGCAGCTTCGGTATAAGGCCCCTGTGAGAACATGTGACTGGTCCATATGGCGTTTTTTCTCAGCTCGTGGAGAAAGGGAGCGGGGCTGTGTCGACGTCGGCTGCCCTCCAGCCTTTGCTGATCCACCGAATCAATCACCAGAAAGATGAGATTTTTGGCCATGGAAACACTCCTTTGAGAGGGTTGAGATTAAAAATCCATTCACTTCTTCTTATTATAATAAAAAGAATGGATTCGCGCAAGGGCCCGGGAGGGAAGAATCCTTGATATGATGCGGGAAAAAGGAGAAAACAGACGAACTGTTTTCCATAAAATAGAAAATTTGATTTTGAATATCTATTCAAAACTTCAAACTGTTATTCACAAAGAGGCAGGACAAAACGAAGCTCTCGAATGAGAGCGGGCTGTGGGTGGACAGTCTGTGCAAACCCCCGTCGCGCAGGGGATGCCGCGTGCTGTGGCTTCTTTTGGGACGCATCGGCGCCCGGGGCGGGGGTGAAAAGGACGGTGAAGGGAAAAAAGACGGCATTATGCAGGAAACGCGGCTTTTTATCGACTGCGATTCAGCCTGCGCAGCCCCAACAACAGAGGTGTTCAAATTGTGTGGAAAAAACACAAAAAACCATCTCATTTTTAAAAATCGGCAAAACACAGCGGAGAAATTCTAAATTTCACAGGATTTTTCATTCCATCAAAGGCAGTTGTATGATATAGTAAAGTCAGAAAAAAGCTGGGAGCCAGTCCAACGCGAGTGGAGACAAAGCTGCCTTTGATACAACAGAAAGAAAAAGGAGGGAACAAAGACGATGACGACGTTTGAAGACCTTTACCGCCGTTTTTTGGGCGACGCTGTCAGGGGGGATTTTTCAAAAACGGATGCCGGCGAGGTTGACAGGTATCACCTCGACTGCCTGCTTCACCCGGAAAAGCACGCACCTGTGTGGCGCGTTGGCAACTGCAATTGTGACAAGGGGGAGTGCCGTTGCGCCGCGGCCTGCCTGTTTGACGCCATCGTGCGTGACGAACAGGGCAATGTGACGCTGGACGCCACGCGCTGTTCAGGGTGCGGGGCCTGTATTGAAGCCTGCAAATCGGGTATGCTGACCACCAGCAGAGATGTGCTGCCCGCGCTGGACGCCGTAAAGCACGCCGACGGCCTGGTGTACGCCCTGATTGCACCGGCTTTTCTGGGTCAGTTTTCACAGGAGGTCACGCCGGGTAAGCTGCGCGCGGCATTTAAGGCGCTGGGCTTCGACGGCATGATCGAAGTGGCGCTTTTCGCAGACGTGCTCACGCTCAAGGAGGCGCTGGAATTCGACCGCAACATCAACAGCGAAGAGGATTTCCAGCTCACGAGCTGTTGTTGTCCCATGTGGATCGCCATGATTCGCAAGGTCTATCATGAGCTCATGCCTCATGTCCCGGGCTCGGTGTCGCCCATGATCGCGGCGGGGCGAATGGTCAAAAAGCTTCACCCCAATGCGCTGACCATCTTCATCGGTCCCTGCCTGGCAAAAAAGGCCGAGGCGAGAGAGCCTGATCTCAAGGGCGCTGTCGACTATGTGCTCACCTTTCAGGAGGTTGCCGACATCTTTGAGGCTGCGGGAATCCGTCCGGAGGAGATGGAGGAGTCGGAGCGGGATCACTCGTCGCGCGCCGGGCGCATCTATGCGCGGGTGGGCGGCGTGAGCGAGGCCGTGCGCGCCACGGTTGAGCGGTTGAACCCCGAGCGTCCCATCCGCATCAAGACGCGGCAGGCGGACGGTGTGCCAGCCTGCAAAGCCATGATCGAGGCCCTGCGCCGCGGCGAACGCGACGCCAACTTTTTTGAGGGCATGGGTTGTGTGGGCGGCTGCGTGGGCGGCCCCATGGTGATGATTGACGCGAAAAAAGGCGCGGCAAATGTCGACCGGTATGGGGAGGAAGCCGCCTATCCCACGCCGCTTGACAACCCCTATGTGCTTGAACTTTTGCGCAGGCTGGGTTTTCATACGGTGGAGGATCTGCTCGAGACGGGGGATCTTTTCACCCGCACTTTTGATTGAGAAGTTGCAAATTCTCTTTTAAAATCGGGGCGTTTGGCTTGGGCCACAGCCAGATTTGACAGGAAGAATCAAACGTGGCGCAGCGTAAGCTGCGCCACGTTTTGTATTGTTGAAAAAGGACCACAGAACAGTATTTGGCAGCTTTTCGGTTTGCAAAGCGGCTGTCTTTTCAAGGGGCTCGCATGCTGTGGAGGCGATGCACAGGTTCGGTCTCCTGACGTTGCAGCAGGGGGCAAAGCCGCAAATCGCTGTGAAGCTGCGGCGGCCTGGGTTTGGAACACAGCATGCGCGAAAAGGGCTTCATTTAACGGCCCGGAAAAAAGCGAAGGAAGGCGGGGCTCTGCGCACTGTCCAAACATCGGGTTTTGCAATAGAGCGAAGGAATTTTGTATGAGTTTCAAACAATTTGCGCACACTAGAGGCGAGGTGATGTTTGTGAATACAAATGCCGACGCGCTGGAAAAGGGCGACATTCCGCTGGGTTTTGTCATGGCGCTTGCTCAAAACGAAAAGGCGCTCAACCATTTTGCCTCAATTTCAAATGAGGAGCGGGTTGCTCTGATTGCAGGGTCAAGGGGCGTGAGCTCCAAAAAGGAGATGCAGGCCTATGTTGACAACATGGTGTATCAGACCCCTTCGAGGCAGTAGCCCCATGGCGGACAGCGAAAAAGGCCCCATTCGGGGCCTTTTTCGCTGAAGCGATGGAGGGCGCAAATCGCCCAAAAGAAAAGCGTCAAAATAGAGAATGGCAGCCGGCTTGTGTCAGCCC
>CABRXB010000002.1 GCA_902474785.1 uncultured Eubacteriales bacterium
CGACGATCAACAAAATGCGACGGGAGAAGTTGCGAAAAGAGTACAGCGGTTTGTGGCGACAAAAAAGAGAGTGGAAAGCAGGGGAAAAGCGGGAAAGAGACGGGGGAAAAAGGAATTTTATCGGCGCTTGCTGCGCAAAAGAAGGGCAAAGCCCATTTCTTTTGCCTTTAATTCTTAATATATTAAATAGGAAAAAATACTCGACAAGCTGACGGAAGTATGCTACAATAAAGCAACTCAATGATCATCGGCTGATGTTTGCGAAAAGCCGGCCGGTGACGTGCAACCCCTGTTGAACCCCGTGGCGTGGCTGATGGCCGGCCGGATGGGGCCTGCGCCCGCTCTGGGAGCCTGTGGCTGCCGTGGGACGCGACAGGCGGTTTCAGGTTCGAAGGGCGTCGGCTGTTTTTCGATTCGAGTCGGCTGCTTGGAAAATAGAGGAATAGAGGCTGCATTCATGAAACGATCAAATCGAACAAAGCAAGATCTGGCGTCGTCTCTCAAGCTCCTGATGCGCACCTCCTGCCTGTCCGATATTTCTGTTCAGGATATTGTAGACAGCAGCGGGATCAGTCGACACACCTTTTACTATCACTTTATCGACAAACAGGATCTGGTGCAGTGGGTTTTCCGCTCCGAGGTTGTGGAGCCCATGGAAAAGGAGTCGGAGAACTATCTGGAAAAGCTCATGGGCGTGATGGAGCGCATGCAAAAAGAACCCGCGTTCTACACGCGGGCGCTTGAGGTTGGCGGTCAAAACAGTTTTTCCGAATATTTTCATGACACCATGCTGCACATGGCCGAGTCGAGCCTGCGGGAGTTTGCCCAGGTTCAAGGCTGTGAGCTGCCCGAGCAGCGATGTGATTTTGCCGCCCGGTTTGTTACATATGCCGTGGTGGGTATCATCAAGGAGTGGATCAAAGCGGGGCTGAAAGAGGATCCCCATCAGGTGATGGAGCCCCTGTTTGGAAGCACCGAGCGTCTTGCCCTGCTTGTGCTCGAGCAGCCTCAGGAGGACTGAAAATCGCTTTTCAACTGTTTTTCCTGAATGGATAAGCGGGCGGTTGTTTTGCCATTGTGATCGATGAAAAACCCGGCGGATCCAGCAGGAACGGCGGCTGCACGTGCGCCCTGTGAAAAAAGGCTCGAAAATGCTTTTTGATTGCGTATCAACGGGGGTCTTCTGGCAACGAGATTTTCGAGGCAATGGTGTTGAAAAAACGGATAGGAACCGTCGATTTTGAGAAATTTTAAACAGACGGATGGTGGAAAAATCTGTGAAAACCATGGCACAGAGTGCAGGCAAGGGCGGTCGTTGGCGCAGCGCGCGTGTGGCATTTTCGGTGTTCGCCGGTTCCTGACGAAAAAGGCCGTGATCGCTTTTGTCGGGGCGGCGCACGCCCGGCCTTCAGGCAGGGGACTTGCTTGAACCGGCCTTTTCTTTATGAGCCCTTCTTTTGACATGCACCTTGTGCAGGGCGGGCCTTGGGAGTAGGTTGGGCCGCTCAATACCGGCGTTTTGGGACGCTATCGTCCGCGCGTGGTCTTGTCTCTTGGATAAGCGCACCGGCAGTCTGGCTCTTTGCGTGGCGCATGATGCAGCTTTCCGGGTGCGCCATTGTCCCAAACAAAAAAGGCTGCTGCGTGAAGCCGTTTTAATGTGCCACCGTTTTTTGCTGCGCACAGGACAGAGGTTACGGCCGAATGGCAAGCCTTTTTCCAAGCGTTAATAGAGATTTAAAAAAGGGGATGTTTTGTGTGGGCGGTGTCGGCATGCTGACATGCGTTCTTTTTGCACAAGAGGGCCGAATGGCAGCGCAGCGGCCCTTTAAATAGCCGTAGAACGGGGAATGTTTTAACACAGACCTTCTTCCTTTTAAAGGGAGAAAAAACGCATACTGCGGCATTTTTAAGACCACAGCACAGGTTTTGTCAAGCGTTCCTCTTACACAAAACGATCCGGATTGCAGACAAAGACAAAAGGGAGACCCGATGTGAGTCGGGCCTCCCTTTTTTGTTTTTCACACACCGGTTTGACCGCTCTCAGATGAAAGGCGAAGTCATACAGCGCCTCATCTTCTAACGGGGGTTATTCGTCGTCGCCAAGGCACACCGTGATCGCCGCGTTGACCATCGTGATGGTGTCGCCCTCGCCGAGTCCCGGAGCGTGCATCCCGCGCACAGTCATGCCGCCGTCCACCACCTCGGCTTTGATGTTGCGATAGGGGGGCAGGGCCTTGAGCGCCTCTTCGACGTTGAGTGCCGCCTTGTTGGGCGTGGCGATCCTGACCTCGAGCGTCAGCGTGTTGACTGCGTCCTCAACGCCGGCGACCTCCGTGAGACCTGTGAGGCAGCAGTGGGAAATGGCGTCGCGCAGGGCCTTTTGCGCGGCTTTGGTGACGTTTCCGCCGTGAAGATCCACGCCGGTTCCAAACTCCACCAGAAAACGTTTTTTCATGGGGATTCAACTCCTTTCAGTTTGCTTGAAACAGGTGACATTCGCCGATGCTGTGGTTTCCAAAACTTTGAAAAGCGAAGTGGGACAGTCAAAATAGGGCTCAAAGGCGCCCGTACGGGAGCGGCGGACAGGGGGAATGCAACGAAAAGCCCTTTCAAAAAGGTTGCCCGGGCTGCGATGGTACAAGTGGGGCCCTGTGAGAGTACGCCAAAGAGATGGTTTTGAGTGCTCCTCGCGGGCTGACGGGCAGGGGATCGGCGTCTGTGTAGCAGCGGACAAAGGCGGCCCGCTCGGTTCACAAGTCAAGTTGTTGCAAAAGTCCTGGCGGTTGCGCGCCGGCCGGACAAAGCGATGCCTCCCCGTAAAACCATCAAAGGAAGAGGCGTCTAAGGGCGCCGTCCGACGCCTTGCGTCAAACAGGGCGCAACACAGCGTAGTGGCGCAGCACCTGTCAGCCGAAACGCAGACGTTGAAAAAGCGGCAAAACCGGGGAAGGGGGTGAACAGCCGCCAGGTCGAGGGTTTGAAAAAGCCCTGGCAGCTTCGGACAAAGAAGCCGCCGCAAAAGAACAAACGGTCAGGGTTTGGCAGGCGGGGAAAGAAGGACGCCGGTCGGCAAAGACAAAAGACAGGTTGCGTTTGCAGCGGATACAGTCCGCTGCTGGCAGGGTCTTCTAGCGCGCATCGGGGCCTGCCCCGCCGCCCAAACCGCTGTCCGGATCGGCGTAATCACCCGGACCGCCGCTTTCCATCGACGTTTCAGGCGCGCCCTGCGCCGTGTCCGCTTCACACAGATTCTGTGTAGTCGCATCCTGATCGGCTGTAGGCGCCTCCTGATCGGCCTGCGCCACGTCCTCCTCTGACATCTCCTGCGCCAGCGGCAGGGTGCACCAGAATTCCACGCCGTCGTCGAGGTTGCGCGCGCCATACTGACACTTGTGCGCCTCGATCACGGCCTTGACGATGGACAGGCCGATGCCTGTTCCGCCAAAAGCGCGCGTGCGCGCCTGATCGAGCTTGTAGAAGCTCTGCCAGATCCGGGGAAGTTCCTCCTCGGGGATGTGGCTGCCCTCGTTGAAGACCGACAGCCGCAGCAGCGCCCCCTCGCGCTGTGCGCGCACGGCGATGCGACCGCCCTGCGGCGTGTGGTCGATGGCGTTGGAGAGGTAGTTGGTCAACACCTGCGAGATCATGTCGCGGTCGGCGAACAGCGTGGCGTCGGTGGGCGGGCAGTCCACCGTCAACGCGCGATTGCTCACGGCCGACGTCAGCCGCGCCAGCAGGTCGTCGAGCATTTCATCCAGGGAAAAACGCTCGGGCTGGGGCGCTGTGGTGCCGGCCTCGATGCGCGAGACCGAGAGTAGCTCGCCCACCATGCGCGCCATGTGCTGTGTCTCCTCTTCGATGACAGAGCAGTAAAATTCGCGGCTCTCGGGGTCGGAGTTCAAATTGATACGCAGCCCTTCCGCATAGCCTTGAACCAGCGCAAGGGGCGTTTTGAGCTCGTGGGACACGTTGACGAGCAGGTTGCGCCGCATCTCGTCGAGTCGGCGCGCCCTGTCGATCTCCTCTTCGAGCTGCACATTGGTTTTGCGCAGCGCCGAGATCGTCTGTTCCAGGTGTCCCGAGAGACGGTTGATGCTGCTGCCAAGCTCCCCGATCTCGTCCTCAACCGGGCCGCAGTAGCGGCTTGAAAAGTCGAGGTCGGCCATGTGCTCGGCCATCTCCTTGATTTCAAGCACCGGTTGCGTGAAGCGACGGGAGAGAAAGTAGGCAACAAGCAGCGAGACCGCCAGGGAAAAGCCGCCCACAGCCAGCAAAAACACCCCGGTGAATTCGCCCGCGCTGCGAATGACGGGCGAGGGCATTTGCAGCAGCACCATGTCGCCTGAATTGTGCGTGCCCAGCAGTCCGATGAACTGCACGCCCACCGAGCTCTCGCCCGCCGAAAAGAGAACCATATTGTTGGTGTTGTCGCGCTCGATGATGTTGAAGTAGACGTCGTTGCCAAAGGCGCGCGGGAGCTGGTCGATGAGCTGGAAAATGGTCACGGCCCCGCCCCCGAAAAACTGGGTGAGCTGCTTTTGCGTGCGCAGCAGGGAGTTGTATTTGATGTAGCCGTCGGGGTTTGTGATGAGCATGCGAATGCTGTATTGCAGCTCGGCGTCCTGAAGCGCCGCGAGGTCGTCGGCCACACTGCCGTGGTAGTTGCTCTGAAGCGACGTAAAGGCGTCGTGCAACTGCTGCTGACGCCGGTAGACCACATAGTCATCGTAATAGGTGGTATAGATGCCGCCAAAGAGCAGCAAAAACAGGCCCGAAATCAGGCAAATGGTGACAAAGAGCTTGGTGCGAATGCTGCGTTTCATGAAGTGGGGCCCCTTTCTGGTCGAGAGCGCCAGGGCGCTGGATCACAAAGCTGCGAGAATGAGTGATGAGAGGTTTTGCGTCTTGCGCGCAGGGAGGGCACAGGCGAAATACGGCAAGCAGAGGTGAAGTCAAGGCCACAACCACAGCCAGAACCGCACGGGGGACTCCCGCTTGATTGCACGCGGCGCTGTGGGAGCGGCGAACAGGAGACTTCCGCTGGCCTGCCTGCCCTTTTCACCATGGTGCGGATATGGCTCAAGGCACAGCCGCAAGGCCAAAGCAAATTGGGACGGCGGGAGCGCGTGCATGAGGAAATCCCCGTCTGATTGTACGCGGCGCTGTGGGAAAAAGCGGCGAACAGGAGACTTTCGCTGGCTTGCAGGCTCGTTGCGCCATGGCGCGGATATGGCTCAAGGCACAGCCACAAGGCCAAAGCGAGGTGGGAGCACGCACATGAGGATTTCCCCGCCTGATTGCACGCGGGGCTGTGGGAAAAAGCGGCAAACAGGAGACTTCCGCTGGCTTGCAGGCTCGTTGCGCCATGGCGCGGATATGGCTCAAGGCACAGCCGCAAGGCCAAAGCGAGGCGGGAGCACGCACATGAGGATTTCCCCGCTGTTTGCACGCGGCGCTGCGGGAAAAAGCGGCGAACAGGAGATTTCCGCTGGCTTGCAGGCTCGTTGCGCCAATGGCGCGGATATGGCTCAAGGCGCAGCCGCAAGGCCAAAGCGAATCGGGACGGCGGGAGCGCGTGCATGAGGATTTCCCGTCAGATTGCACGTGGCGCTGTGGGAAAAAGCGGCGAACAGGAGACTTTCGCTGGCTTGCAGGCTCATTGCGCCATGGCGCGGATATGGCTCGAGGAGCAGCCGCAAGGCCAAAACGTGCCCATTAGACGATAAGGGCGCCGGAAATCCCCCGCCTGGTTACACGAGGCGGGGGTGCATGGGCGGCACTGCGCACCATGCGCCTTGCCGCGCTTGATTCACACGCAGCGCGCAGACCGCCTTTGTCTCAAAGACGGTGTATTTACGCCTGTGCATCGAGCTCAAAGCGATAGCCATAGCTGCGCACTGTGTGGATGATGCGGCCCCAGTCGCCCAGCTTTGCGCGCACCTTTTTGATGTGGGTGTCCACGGTGCGCAGGTCGCCAAAGTAGTCGTACCCCCACACGGCGTTGAGAATCTGGTCGCGGGATACGGCGATGTTCTGGTTGGCGGCCAGATAGACAAGCAGTTCATATTCCTTGGGCGAGAGGTCAAGTCGTTTGCCCTCGAGCGTGACGATGCGACCCACGTCGTCGATGGTCAAAGCGCCGTAGGTTTTAGGCAGGGTGGAGCCCATCTCGGCCGACTTGCGCAGCAGCGACTTGATGCGCGCCGTCAGCACAATGGGGGAGAAGGGCTTTCCCACATAGTCGTCGGCCCCGAGCTCTAGGCCAAAGATCTCGTCGGCCTCCTCGGTGCGCGCCGTCAGCATGATGACGGGGAGCGTCGGATGCGTCGACTTGATCTGGCGCAGCACGCTCCAGCCGTCCTGCACCGGCATCATGACGTCGAGCACAACCAAAGACAGCTCCTCTCCTTTTTGTTCCACAATGTCCACAGCCTGTCCGCCGTCTTTGGCTTCCAGAACCGCATATCCTTCCCGTTTGAGAAAATCTCCCACCAGACGACGCATCTTGTCCTCGTCGTCGGCAATCAGAATCTGGATGACGCTGCTCACGAATGATCACCTCAATGAAGTCAAAATCAAGGGAAAGGTCTCCCCTTGGTATCTTCAACTATACCGATGCAGTGTGGACTTATTGTGAACGAAAAAGCGTCAATTGTGACATTTTTGAAAACTCTCATCGGGACTGGGCATGCCAGCGCATCGCCTGCGCGAGCAGCGCCGCCCTGTCGTTTTGCAGCCGTTCGTCGATGACTTCGTCGAGCAGCCGTTCGAGCATGGCGCCAAGCTGCTTGCCGGGCGGCACGCCGAGCGCCGCCAGATCATCCCCGGACACCGAGAGTTGCCTTAGGGAAAAGCAAAGCCCCTCCTCGAGAATGCGGGACACCAGCGCCTCCACCGCCCCGATGCGGGCAAATTTTGGGGGCCTTGTGGCGGGGGACTGGCCGGCGGCGTCGGCGCGCTGGAGCAAAAAAAGCTGGCGCAGCACCGGCAGGCTGGTGCGCCGCATCAGACGGCGCACGGCGGGCAGCGTGGGCGTGGTGCGCTCGTCGTGAAGCTCAACGAGGGCGACGACGCGTCTGCGCAGCGCGCCGTCGCAGCGCAGACGTTGTAAAATGGCGTCTGACATGGCGGCGCCGCGGGCAGGGTGGCCGTAGAAGTGGCTGACGCCGTCCGCGTCGACGCTGGCGCAAAGGGGTTTTGCCACGTCGTGCAACAGGGCGGCAAGGCGCAGCGCCGGCAGCGGGGGCACGGCGTCCAGCACGGCGAGCGTGTGCCGCCACACGTCGAGATAGTGGTGGGGGTTGTGCTGCGGGAAGTCCACCTGGGCTGCGAGCTCGGGCAGCAGGACAAAGAGCAGATCGGCATAGGTGGAGAGCACGCAAGAGGGGGCGGGGGCGCACAGCAGCCCGATGAGCTCGGGCAGCAGACGTTCGGGCGCCACCTGCAAAAGCCCTTGTCTGTGACGGTGCAGCGCCGCCGCCGTTTGAGGCTCGGCCTGCAGATCAAAAACCGCGAGAAAGCGCAGAGCGCGCAGGGTGCGCAGGGCGTCTTCGGTGAGACGGCAATCGGGGTCGCCCACGCAGCGCAGCAGACCGTCTGCAAGGTCGCGCTGTCCGCCAAAGGGATCGTGCAGGCCCTCGTGCGGGTGGTAGGCCATGGCATTGACGGTGAAGTCGCGCCGGGAGAGATCGTCCTCCAGAGAGGAGACAAAGGTGACGCGGTCGGGGTGACGCGCATCGGCATAGCCCGACTCGGTGCGAAAGGTGGTGATTTCGTAGGGCACGCCCTCCCACGGCACCGTCACGGTGCCGTGGGCAAGGCCCGTTGGGATGGGCTTGCAGTCGGAAAAGAGCTCCATGACGCGCTGCGGCGGCGCGCTGGTGCACAAATCCCAGTCGCGGGGCTCCAGGGAGAGCAGGCTGTCGCGTACGCAGCCGCCCACGGCGTAGGCCGTAAAGCCGGCCGATTCCAATCGGGAGATGATCTGCCGCACCGCGGCGGGGAGCAGGATAGACGGCATGGGAACGCTCCTTTCCGTTGGACAGGGGATGAAAAATGCACGATGCAACGATGCGGCGTGAAGATGGCGCAGAAGATGGGTGGCGCAGGATAAGGCGGCGGACAGAATGAACTGGGGCATGCGTGAAACGCACGCGCATAACCAGAGATGAAAGAAAGGGAACAGAAGATCTCGCCGTTGAAGCGATGGGCCATTGTGAGAAGGGGAGCATGGCGCTTTCGCCGTTGACACAATAGGCCCCTGTGCCGCGGGGACGCCCGCCGGCGGGAATGCGTCAGATTTGTCAAGGTGAGATCGCACAGGCAGAGGGGGAGCATGTGTCGCTTTTGAAGGCGGGCAAGGGGAGTTTCAGCAGAGCACCCGATGGGCGCGTTCAACCGCGCAGGTGCCCGCGGGCGCCGCTGTTTCGCAAGTCAGCAAAGGGCGCCTTGGACAGCGCCGCAAGGACATCGCGGCCCTCGAACCGAGGCTCTGATGATCGAGGCAGCCTCGTGACGAAACGGACGACAGAAGACCCTTGGGAACAGAATGCTCTTTTTGCCTAGATGCCACCGGGGTAAGGCCCTCACCCTGCCTTTTTCAGCGCAACAGCGACAAATCCACGCCCTTTTTCTGCACGGCTTCCAGCAGGACGTTGCCCAAGAGGTCGGGCGTGTCTGCCACAGGGATGCCGCAGGCGCGAATGGCGTCGATCTTGTCCTGCGCGCCGCCCTGTCCGCCTGAGATGATGGCGCCGGCATGCCCCATGCGGCGTCCGGGAGGGGCGCAGCGTCCGGCGATGAAGGCGGCGACAGGCTTTGTCATGTGGTCGCGGGCATAGAGAGCGGCCTGCTCTTCACCGACGCCGCCGATCTCGCCGATCATGAGGACGGCCAGCGTCTGCTCGTCCTGCTCAAAGGCCTGCAGCACGTCGACAAAGCCGGTGCCCTTGACGGGGTCGCCCCCGATGCCAACGGCGGTCGACTGGCCGATGCCAAGCGCCGTCAACTGGTCGACGGCCTCGTAGGTCAGTGTCCCCGAGCGGGAGACAACACCGACCCGTCCCGGTTTGCAGATGTCGCCCGGCAGGATGCCCAGCTTGGTCTGTCCCGGCGTGATGATGCCGGGGCAGTTGGGGCCGATCAGCCTTGTTTTTTTGCCCTCGAGAAAACGGCGCACCACGACCATGTCCAAAATGGGGATGCCCTCGGTGATGCACACCACGGTGTCAAGTCCGGCCTGTGCCGCCTCCAAAATGGAGTCGGCGGCAAAGGCCGGGGGCACATAGATCACGCTGGCGTTGGCGCCCGTGGCGCGCACCGCCTGCTCCACCGTGTCGAAGACCGGCAGGCCCAGCGCGCTCTGCCCGCCTTTGCCGGGCGTCACGCCGCCCACAATGCATGTGCCGTATTCGAGCATCTTTTCGGTGTGGAACAGCCCCTGGCTGCCCGTGATGCCCTGCACCAGCACTCTGGTGTTCTTGTCGACAAAAATGCTCATGTTACACGCCTCCCTTCGCAAGCGACACCGCCGCGCGCGCGGCCTTTGCAAGGTCGGGCTCGTAGGTGATGGCAAGGCCCGACTGCGCCAGGATCTCAGCGCCGCGCTGCCAGTTGGTGCCGCGCATGCGCACCACAAGCGGGACCGGGAGCTGTACGGCCTGCGCCGCCTCCACGATGCCCTGCGCGAGCACGTCGCAGCGCATGATGCCGCCGAAGATGTTGACAAACAGGCAGCGCACGTTTTTGTCTGCGAGCAGCAAATGAAAAGCGGCCGCCACCTTTTCGGCCGAGGCGCCGCCGCCCACGTCGAGAAAATTGGCGGGCCGGCCGCCAAAGGCTTCGAGAATGTCCATGGTGGCCATGGCCAGCCCCGCGCCGTTGACCATGCAGCCGATGCTGCCCTCGAGCGGGATGTAGCTGAGCTTGTGTTTGGCGGCCTCAACCTCGCGCGCGTCCTCCTCAAGCGGGTCGCGAAGGGCAGCGATGTCCTTGTGGCGCCACAGGGCGTTGTCGTCGAAATTCATTTTGACGTCGAGCGCCATCAGGCGGCCCTGTGCGGTCTCGACCAGCGGGTTGAGCTCGATGAGAGAACAGTCCTTGTCCCAAAACAGCCGGTAGAGCCCTTTGACCACGGCGGCAAAGTCGCTTGCAGCCTCCCCTGTCAGGGAGAGGCCGGCGACAAGGTTTGCGATGTGATAGCCGCGCAGCCCTGTTATGGGGTCGATTTGCTGGCGCAGGATCTTTTCGGGCGAGGTCTTTGCGATCTCTTCAATGTCGGTGCCCCCCTGGGTGGAGGCCATGAGCGTGATGCAGCCGGTCTCGTTGTCGAGCAGCATGGACAGGTAGTATTCGTGCGCGATGGCAAGCGCGGGCGCCACCAGCAACCGGTGCACCACCTTGCCGGCAGGCCCCGTCTGCGCCGTGACCAGCGTTTTGCCCAAGAGGTCGGTCGCCGCCTCCAACACGCCTTTTGGACCTTTGACCAGCTTTACGCCGCCGGCCTTGCCGCGTCCGCCCGCGTGGATCTGCGCCTTGACGACAAAGGACTCGCCGCCCAGCTCGTGTGCGGCCTGCTGCGCCTCCTGCGCGGTGAAAGCGACGCGGCCCCCCGCGTTTGGCACGCCGGCCTCTTGCAGCAGCGCAAGCGCCTGGTGTTCATGAATTTTCAACAAGGCTCACCTCCTTTAGATGGCATTAGTATAGCACCAAATGGGAAGAAAGACCAGAAATTGACGCAAAGAAAAAGAGGCTGCATCCACGGGAGGGGGACAAACGTTGTCCTCTCCCCCAGATGCAGCCCCTCTTAAAAGGACATTTTTCAAGTGGGTTTGCGGTGGGCAAAAAGAAATGATTGGCCGAAAGCTTTTAGAAGATACGCCTGTTGGCGATCAGGCAGATCAAGACCGCCTCTGCAAGAACCCCGCATTGCCGCGCGGCAAAAAGAACCGCCGACGTCATGCAGCCAAAGCGCATCGTGAATGGAGCTTGCTGCAATCGCCGTTTCGTTCAAAGTTGTTCGAAGGCAGCAACGTTTTGCCGGCTTTTTCAAGAGGTCGGGAAACGTTTTGATGAGATCCACACCCGCAAGCATATGCCGTTTGGCGGTGCGTGCAGACCAGAACGCGGGAAACACCGTACCCCCCTTTTGCATGAGGGTTAGACGAGGCCAAGCAGCCGCGCAGCGGTTGCCACAGCCAGGCAGAGCGCCACGCCGCACAGCGTTGGCAGCGCCATGGAGAGCGCCGTCCAGCTCCACGAGCGGGTCTCCTTATAGATGGTCAGGCATGTGGTTGAGCAGGGAAAATGCAGCAGGGAGAAGAGCATGGTGCAAAGAGCGGTCAGCGCCGTCCAGCCATTGGCAAGCAGCACGTTTTTGAGCTCGATGAGACTGCCTGTGTCCTGCAGCGTGCCGCCGCCCACATAGATCATCAAGGCGATGGGAAGCACGATCTCATTGGCGGGGAAACCGAGCAAAAAGGCCAGCAGGATCACGCCGTCGAGCCCCATGGCGACACCCAGCGGTTGAAGGAAAGACGAGATGCTCTGAAGCGCCATGCCGTCGCCGGCGCGGGCGAGAATCCACAGCAGCAGCCCGGCCGGGGCAGCCACCACCACGGCGCGTCCGAGCACAAAGAGCGTGCGGTCGAGCAGAGAGCGCACCAGGACACGCCCGATCTGGGGTTTGCGATAGGGCGGCAGCTCAAGGGCGAAGGAGGAGGGGATGCCCTTGAGCACTGTGGTGGAGAGCAGGCGCGAGCACAGCAGCGTGATGACCACGCCCAGCACCAGAATGCCCAGCAGCAGCAAAGCCGCGCGCAGGCTCTGCAAAAAGCCGCCCGTGACAAAAAACATGGAGATCATGGCGATGAGCGTTGGGAATCGACCGTTGCAGGGCACAAAGTTGTTGGTGAGAATGGCCACGAGGCGCTCTCTGGGGCTGTCGATGATGCGGCAGCCGGTCACGCCGGCGGCGTTGCAGCCAAAGCCCATACACATGGTCAGCGCCTGCTTGCCGCAAGCGCAACTGTTTTTAAAGCAGTGGTCGAGGTTGAAGGCCACGCGGGGCAGGTAGCCAAAGTCTTCAAGCAGGGTAAACAGGGGGAAGAAGATGGCCATGGGCGGCAGCATGACGGCAACCACCCATGAGAGCACGCAGTACACGCCGTCGATGAGGGCCGAGCGCAGCAGTTCGGGGGCGCCGATGGCGACCAGGCCGTTGCTCAGATGTTCGCCCAGTGTGGACAGTGTGGCCGACAGCCATGACGACGGGATGTTGGCCGCCCAGATGGTCAGCCACAGGATAAAACCGAGCAGCCCGAGCATGATGGGGATTCCGGTGAGCTTGGAGGTGAGGATGCGGTCGAGCTTGCGGTCGAAGGCGGAGGGGTCGCCGCGGCCGTAGGTCAAAAGACCCTGGCACAGCGTCTGCGCACGCTCGACAAGCGATTGCACCACGGCGTCATGTAACGTGATCTCGTCAAAGCCCTGCTCGCGCAGATCCTGGCGCACGTTGGACAGCGAGAGTTGCAGCCGCTCGTCGAGCAGATCGCGTCGCTTGAGTTCGGTGCGCAGGGGCTGGTCGTCCATGAGCAGGCGCAGCGCCGCCCAGCGCGGTGGGATCTCCTGTTCCTGTAGAGCACCCAGGTAGGGGAGCAGCCCCTCGATGGCCTGCTCAAGTTGCTCCGGGTAGGGGACGGGCGGCGGTGCGGGCGGAGATTCTTCACAGACCCGTTCCACCGCATCGAGCAGGGCGGACAGCCCCTCCCCACTGCGCGCGGCTGTGGCCACCACCGGCAGGCCCAGCCGCCGCGACAGCAATTCAAGGTCGGGCGCCACACCTTTTTTGCGCGCCTCGTCCATCAGGTTGACACAGACCACAACACGCGGGGTGATCTCGGCCGTTTGCAGCACAAGGTTTAAGTTGCGCTCCAGACAGGTGGCGTCACAGACCACCACAACGGCGTCGGGGTGGGAGAGACAGAGAAAGTCGCGCGCGACCTCCTCCTCCGCCGAGTGTGCCAAAAGAGAGTAGGTGCCGGGCAGGTCGACGAGACGGTAGTCGTGCCCGCGGTGTGTATAGGTGCCTTGTGCCGAGGCCACGGTTTTGCCCGGCCAGTTGCCGGTATGCTGATTTAGTCCTGTCAACGCATTAAAAACGGTTGACTTCCCCACGTTGGGGTTGCCGGCGAGAGCCACGGTGCGGGCGCCATGGTTTGATGTGCGTGCTGGGGAAAGCGGCGAAATGAGCACGCCGTCGGCATCTTGTTTGCGAAGTGCAATGGTTGCGCCGCGCACAAAGTAGGCGGTTGGATCTCCATAGGGGCTGCTGCCTCGACACTCCACCAGTGCGCCCGGCGTCAGCCCGATGTCCTGAAGACGCCGCCGCATGGAACCCACGGTGGTCAGACCGGTCACCCGGCCCTTCTGTCCGCGTTCCAGACTGCCAAGCGGCACGGTCTCTTGGTTTGTATTCATTTTGTAAACCCTCGTTTCTCACTTTGGTGGGTGGGCGGGATTCCACCCCCTAGTTCTATCATAGCGATGCCTTGTCAAAAGGTGTGTGAACGGCTATAATAAAGGGGCAATATGGAAAAACCAACATGTGGAGGCTGGTATGAGACAAGACAGACAAACGCGCGTCATCACTGTGCTCGCCGTGGCAGCCGTGCTGCTTATGGCGGCGGGGTTGGCGCTTTTTTATCGCAGTCGGGTTCCCTATCCGAAAGCCGATCAAAAGGATTGCCTGTATTTTGTCGACGGGCAGTGGCTGCCAAAGGGCGAACGTCCGCGTGGCATCGCCGGTGCGACCGACTATAAATGCGTGGTCGACGAGCAGACCGGCGTTGCGCTTTACAACTACCCCGAGGGATATCGCCTGTGGCTGCCCGACGGTATGGACTTTGATTTTTCCCGCTCCAACATGGTGGTCAAGGCCGACGCGCCCGATTTCTCGGTCACGGTGTCGCGCGAGTGGTCGCCCTATGAGGATGTGGACGGGTATTTGCAGTTTTATCAAAACCGCTTTTACGAAAACGAGTATTTTCGGCAGAGCAACGGCCTGACCCTGCTGCAAGATGAACTGCTGATCACGGCGGGCATGGACACGCGGCTGCTCACCCTCTCCTTCGAAGAGGGCAGCGCGCTGCCCTACCCGGTCTACACCTTTGCCTATCAAAAACAGGGCAGAGGTTATGTGCGCTACCTCTTCCGGGGCGACGCCTTTGACGAGGACTATCAAAAGACCTGCGTCAAGGTGCTCAACTCCTTTGAGGCGGTGCGTTCTTTTGGAGAGGGCAAAAGCTACCTCACCGCGACGCCCAAGGCCGACCCGAACTGGGACGAGGAGACGGCGGCGCTTTGGCGGCGCTACTGTGAGCAGGACACGGTGGACTGGGGCATTTTTGTGGCGGATATGTATGAAAGCGGCATCAAGGAGACCATCCCCGCATTGGAGGAGAAGATCGGCGTGCCCTTTGACGTGGTGCTTTTGTACTTGCAGCTTGGCACGCCGCTGGGCGCCGAGGGGCTCGAGATCGCCAAGCAGGACGGCAAGGTCATTGAGCTGACGCTCCAGGTCTCCGCCAACAACAACACCGACGTGTACGGCTATACCCCCATGTTTGACCTGCTTGCCGGCGCGTTTGACGAACACCTCACAGCCCTGGCCGGTCAGCTAAACGACTTTGAGCACCCCATCTTGTTTCGCCTCAACAACGAGATGAACTCCGACTGGACGTCCTATTCGGGCATTGTCACCATGAGCGATCCCGACCTCTACATCGCCGTGTGGCGCTATATTTACGACTTTTTTGCGGCGCAGGGGGTGGACAATCTGATCTGGGTTTTCAATCCCAACGACCGCAACTATCCCCCCTCCAACTGGAACGATTTCACCCGCTACTGGCCGGGGGACGACTATGTGCAGATGATTGGGTTGACCGGCTACAACACCGGCGACTACTATGCCGATCTCACGGGAGAGACCTGGCGCGAATTCAAGGATATCTACAACGATGTGGAGAAAAAATACAGCCCCTATTTTGGGGAGTACCCGTGGATGATCACGGAGTTTGGCTCCTCCTCCTACGGGGGCGACAAGGTGGCTTGGATCAACGGCATGTTCGACTGCATTGACGATTTTGACAACCTCAAGATTGCCGTCTGGTGGAGCTACGCCGATTTTGACACGCGCGAGGGCAAGGAGGGCATTGCGGCGCGCCCCTATTTCCTCGACGAGACGCCGGAGACGCTCGAGGCCTTTGCCCGCCGGCGCAGGGGGGACTAGCGGGAAAAAGATGCAAAGAGCAGTCAAATCGGTCAAAGCGTTACGTTGGAGACGGAATCTGAAAGCCAAGTCCTCGTAAGGAGCCGGGCCAGAGGGTCACAAAGTTCAAGCGGGGCTACTTTTGCAAGGTGCAAAGCATCTCGGCCAAAGGACGAGAGGGCCATGCTGCCCCCCGCCGATGGGACGCCGCACCAGGGCTGTAAATGCGTGAGACAACCCGGGAAACAAGTGGGTTTTCCGGTGGAGCAGCCCGGGCTCAATGATTTGGAAAGAGCAAGCTGGGATCGCGTGAGATTGGTGTGGGTGCTTCATAAAGATGCTCTCAAAGAGAAAAGCGCAAAACAGGGACTAAGACAGAAATCTAAAGCAAAAGCCAAGGGCAGATTTTCTGCCCTTGGCTTTTTATCTAGAGGAAGACAATGTGGGAGGCAAAGGTGCGCTTCGAAGAACACAGAGGTCGATCAATGCGAGCAATGTCTTCCAGATGGCAACTTTTGAAGGGGCCTGCGCCAAAAGCCAGAACACGTTTGGCGCAGGGGTGTTT
>CABRXB010000003.1 GCA_902474785.1 uncultured Eubacteriales bacterium
CTGCGCATGGTCGAGATGAGATTTTCGTCATACTGTGCAATTTCGGCCGCGTGATCTAAGTGGGTCATGAATTCATTGAGCGAGGCAGAGCCAAAGAGGACGTCCAAAAAGGAGACGTTGCCCAGTTCATAGGTCTCGCGAATGCGGGTCAGATAGAGCTCTGTCTGCACGTCGACCTGCTGCTGGATGTTCTGACTTTCCAGCTCCTTGTCCGCTATTTGTTTGTCGTACTCTGTGATGAGCTGGTCATACAGCGCGATCTTGTCGTTGAGGTTGTTGATCTGGCGTTCGAGATCATTCTTGCGCTGCAATTCGGTCTTTTTGTTGGCCGTTGACGAGTTGATCTTATTTTGAAGCGCCTTTTGCTGCTTGGTCAGCGCATCGAGCTTGTCCTGCAGGTCGCTGATGGAGCTCTCGGCTGCGAAGGCGCGCAGCACCACGGGGCCAAGCAGACCCAGCAGCATGAGAGCCGCCAAAAACAGCGCCACTGCGCGCATTCCCTTTTTGTTGCCCATGTTTTGCAAAACTCCTTTCCACACAGTTGCCAATGGGTTTCCCTGCCTTTTTATCCCTTAAACGTCAAAATACCGCCGGATGGAGATGGCGCTGCCCAGCACGCCGATCACCAGTCCGCAAGTGCAGGTGACCATCAGCATCTGGCCGGAGCAAAGGGCAGAATTTCAAGCACTTTGATGGTTGACCCCAGCTTAACCATGACGTTCGCATAGGTGTACCAGACAAACAGATGGCTGATGATGGCCGCCAAAATGCCGATGATGGCGCCCTCAAAGATAAAGGGCCATCGGATAAACCAGTCGGTCGCGCCGACGAATTTCATGATGTTGATCTGGCGTCGGTTGGTAAAGCGGGCGATCTTGATGGTGTTCATGATGATGAAAAGCGAGGCGATGAGCAGCAGACCCATGATCCAGTAGCAGACAAAGTAGATGGATCTCGCCACAGTCATCATGCCGTCGAGCGTGTCCTGATTTTGCTTGCGAATGCGCGCCACGCCCTCGATCTGCGAGAGCTGATACACCGTTTCCTCATAGAGCGCGATGTCCTTCATGGTGACGGTGTAGGAGTTGCGAAGCGGGTTGATGCCGTTTTCGTCGAGCTCGGAATACAGATCATACTCCTCGGCGTAGGCGGCCTTGTAGTCGGAAAAGGCCTGTTCTTTGGAGACAAATTCACAGGCTGCCACGTTGTTGATGGCAAGAATGCGCTGCTCTATTTGTGCAAACTGTTCTTCCTCCACGGCGTCTTCGAGAAAGAGCACCGTCTGGTTCTCCTCTTCCAGACGCTGGAGGTTGAGATCGACATTCAAATAGATGAGCCAAAAGTTTCCAACGATAAAAAGACAGGCCGCCAGCACGCCCACAGCGGCCAGCGATATGTATTTGTTTGTCCGAAAATACTTGATCCCCTGCGAGATAAAATAAAAGATGTTGCTACCTCTCACTGTACTGCCCTTCCATTCTGTCGCTCAAAACGCGCCCCTTTTCAATGTAGATCACTCTTTTTTTCAAGGCATTGACCAGACTTTTTTCGTGGGTGACCACCAAAACCGTGGTCTTTCTCTTGTTGATCTCGTTGAGAAGACCCATGATTTCCCAGGACATGCGGGGATCGATGTTGCCGGTTGGCTCGTCGGCCACAATCATCAGGGGGTTGTTGACCAGAGCGCGCGAAAGCGCCACACGCTGCTGCTCCCCGCCTGACAATTCACTGGGAAAAGCCTTTGCCTTTTCCGAGAGGTTCATGAGTTTGAGGACATAGGGAACCCGCCGGGCAATGCTTCGTTTGGAGCAGTTGGTGGCATTCATGGCAAAGGCCACATTGTCATACACATTGAGCTCATAGATGAGGCGAAAATCCTGAAAGACAACCCCCATTTTTCTGCGCAGATACGGGATATCGCGATGTCGCAATTTGGAAAGGTCCTGCCCTTCCACATAGATTTTGCCGGAAGTCGGCTCCTCCTCTTTCATCAGCAGTTTGATGAGCGTGGACTTCCCCGCTCCGGAGGGGCCGACAATAAAGACAAATTCTCCATCGTCAATCTTCAAGCTGACGTTGTCGAGCGCCTTGGTGCCATTGTCATAGACCTTGGAAACGTGATCGAATATCAGCATGCCATTCAACCTTACCTTAATTTTTGAAAGTATTAGATTCAACAAAAGGGTTCAAATAACTTGAGCCGACCGACAAAAGACATGCATTCCATGTCAAAATGTCACTGCCGCACGGCGGTCGCAAAAAGGCGGACCTTTTGTTGAAAGGATTGTGTTGATTTTACCACATTGCCGCGCAAGTTGTGTGAACGCAACGTGTGCGTAACAAAAGAATGTCGGCACGCAAATCACAGATCGTCCCGACATTCACAAAGGTTTTCATGGGTTAAAATTTGTTTTCATTGGCGGCCAGATAGCTGTTGACCATCAGCGCCACTTTGAATACGATGGCATTGTCGAAATCACGAATGTCAAGTCCTGTGAGCTTTTTGATTTTCTCCAGGCGGTAGACCAGCGTGTTTCGATGGACAAAGAGCTTGCGGGCGGTTTCCGAGACATTGAGGTTGTTTTCGAAGAATTTCTCAATGGTGGTCAGCGTTTCATCGTCAAGACAGTCGATGGAACCCTGACGGAAGACCTCGGTCAAAAACATCTCGCAAAGGGTGGTGGGCATCTGGTAGATCAGTCGGCCGATGCCAAGATTGTCATAGCTCATCACGTTGGCGCCCTTGTTGAACACGCTGCCGACATCGAGAGAGAGCTGCGCCTCTTTGTAGGAACGCGCGAGCTCACGCAGATTGGCGGCCACAGTGCCAACGCCCACGCAGCAGGAGGTGCCGCCATACTCAAACACCTCGTCGGCAATCTGCTGGGCCATCTTGCAGCCGATCACAGTGCTGATGTTGTCCCCCGCCTCGACCACGACGGCCGCTTCGTGCTCATTGATGTTGATGAGGTAAAATTTGACCTTGTCCCCAAGCGCCTTGACCAAAATATCTGACAGCGCATTTTTGGCTTTGCTGTCGGCGCAGACGATCAAAACAAGGCGTTTGGCCTCATAGGAAAAAGCCAGATCCTTTGCCTTGGCATAGACGTCGCTTGGCAAAATATTGTCAAACAGGATGTTTTTGATAAAACTGCTCTTATCGTATTTGTCGTCAAAAAACTGCTTGAGGTTCCCCAGGGAGACGGCAATCAGACGTGCGGAACGAACGGCCGCCTCATCGGTGCCCGCGACAAAGACCGTATAAGCGGTGGGGTTTTCCACGCCGCTGAGCGTGGTATAGGTGTTGTTTTCATAACGCACCACGCCGTTTTCATCGGGTTGCAGACGCGAGTACCCATGGTAGGAACTGCCGATGTCAGACAGGGCGCTGCAAGCGATGATGGTTCCAGTGTCATCAAGGATTCCAATTTTGCGATCGATCACGTCGCTGAGCTGGTGAATGATCCCTTGAAAGAATCTGTTTGCCATGAAGAACCTCCCACTCCGCGCTGTTTGGCGAAGGAAACAGTTTGTCAGGAACAAGCAAATTGCACAGGAAGAGGGCAAATACTTTGTTCAACTGCAATAGTATTTTACTATTATTTCGGTTGATATGCAACATATTTTACAAAAAAACTCGATTTTTTTGAGTATTATTGCAAAAAATGAAATATTTACGAAAAAGGGATCGCCCGACCGGACGATCCCTTTGATAATTACGGAGAAATTACTGGGGGATGACAGCGCACCTGGAGTGCGGCTCGCCGCTGTAGACGGGCGGCGTCTGCGGTTCTTCACTGCCCTGCTGCTGCTCGGGCACAAGGGCCAGATCGAGCACCTTGGCCGCATCTGCCACCGGCACAAAAGTCAGGGCGCGACGCACGTCGGCGTCGATCTCCTCGAGATCGGCTCTATTCTCCTCGGGCAGCAGGACAAGGCGCAGGCCCTCGCGGTAGGCGGCCATCGTCTTCTCCTTGAGGCCGCCGATGGCCAGCACGCGGCCGCGCAGCGTGACCTCCCCGGTCATGGCGAGATCCCCGCGCACGGGGCGTCCCGTGAGCGCAGAGGCCACAGCCGTGGTGATGGCAATGCCGGCGGAAGGTCCGTCTTTGGGCACGGCGCCCTCAGGGAAATGGATGTGGATATCCCTTGTCTTGTAAAAGTCGGGATCTATCCCAAGGTCTCTTGCGCGGCTGCGGATGTAGGTGACGGCCGCGTCGCAGCTCTCCTTCATCACGTCGCCCAGCGAACCTGTGAATTTGACCTTGCCGGTGCCCTCGAGCACGGCGACTTCCACTTTGAGCAGCTCCCCGCCCACGCTGGTCCAGGCAAGACCGTTGACCACGCCGACCTCGTTTTTGAGCTGTTCATGGTCTCTCTTGTAACGCACCGGACCCAACAGCTCCTGCAAATCGGCTGGTTCCACCGTTTTTTTGCCGGCGGCGCCCTCCACCTTTGCGGCGGCGACTTTGCGGCAAATGGAGGCGATTTGACGCTCCAGCGTGCGAACGCCGGCCTCCCTGGTGTATCCGTCGATCAGCGCGGACAGGCCGGCATCGGTCAGGGAGAGGTCGCGTTTGGTCAACCCGTGCTTATGAAGCTGCTTGGGGAAGAGGTGGTTTTTAGCAATGTGCAACTTTTCCGCGTCGGTATAGCTTGAGAGCTCGATGACCTCCATGCGGTCGAGCAGGGGGCGCGGGATATTGTCCCTGATGAAGAGCACGTCATGCAGGTCGAAGGGGAGCTCTATGTAGTGGTCGCGGAAGGTGCTGTTTTGCTCGGTGTCTAGCACTTCAAGCAGCGCCGCGGAGGGATCTCCGCGCATGTCGCTGGTCAGTTTGTCGATCTCGTCGAGCAAAATCAAAGGGTTTTTGCTGCCAGCCTTGGAGATGGCGTTGATGATGCGCCCCGGCATGGCGCCGATATAGGTCTTGCGGTGTCCTCTGATCTCGGCCTCGTCGCGAATGCCGCCAAGGGCGATGCGCGCAAACTTGCGGCCAAGCGCCCCCGCAATGGAGATGGCCACCGACGTTTTGCCCACGCCGGGAGGCCCGACAAGGCAGATCACCTGGCTGTTTTTGTTTGCGGTGAGCTTTTGAACCGCAAGCTGCTCGATGATGCGCTGTTTGACCTTGTCAAGTCCGTAATGATCCCTGTCAAGCCGCGCGCGAACGCGCTTTAAGTCGAGACGATCCTTGGTCGCGGTGCTCCACGGCAAGTCGAGGCAGGCGTCGAGGTAGTTTCGGATCACGGCCGACTCCGAGGAGGAGGGCGGCATGTGGGAGAGCCGGGCAACCTCTTTGAGCAGCGGCTCTGCGATCTCCTTGTCAAGGCGAAGCGCCTCAATTTTGCGCCGGTACTCCATCGCCTCGCCGACGACGTCCTCCCCTTCTCCCAGCTCGTTTTGAATGGCCTTGAGCTGTTCGCGCAGGTAATACTCCCGATGGTTTTGATCCATCTGCTCTTTGACCTGCGCGCGAATTTGCTGCTCCACGCGCAAGATGTCGATCTCGCGGCGCAGCAGCGCGATGAGCTGCTCCAAGCGTTCCACAGGAGGCAGACAGCTCAAAATGGTCTGTTTGCTGTCATACCTGAGATTTAGGTTTGCAGCCACGTAGTCGGCGAGGGCGCCGGGCTCTTCGATGGAGAGCACAGACAGCACAACCTCTGGCGAGAGCTTGGGGAGATTCATGGAATACTCTTCAAAGACGGCCTGAAGTTCGCGCACAGCGCCCAGCGCGGCCGTCTCGTCTTCGACGGGGGGCTCGGGGATGGACTGCACCGTGACAAGGTGGAACTGCTTTCCCGAGACCAGCTCAGAGATGCGGCCGCGGGAGATGCCCTCCACCAGAACGCGGATGTTGTCATCCGACATGCGCAAAACCTGCTTGATGATGGCAATGGTGCCAATGTCATAGAGCTCGTCCAGGCCGGGGTCGTCGTGCCGCACGTCGCGCTGGGTCACCAGGAATACGGGACAGCCTTTTTTGATGGCCAGATCAAGCGCAGCGGCGCTGCGCTTGCGGCCCACGTCGAAATGTACGGTGGAGTTAGGAAACACCACCAGCCCACGAAGGGCAATCATGGGAATTTTCATTGTTTCTTGCGTTTGATTACTCACTGTTTTTTCTCCTATGGGATGTGAAAGCGCGTGTGTCAGGAGGCGCTGTTTCGTCTGGACTCAATCTCAAGGGCTGCTGCCCGGCGGCGCGCTAGGTGCCTTTGATTGTTTTTGTCCAAAATCAGCTTGGGCTCGCCTTTTTGTTCCACGCACTCTCTGGTGATGACCACCTTGGCGATGTCGAGATTCGAGGGAATTTCAAACATCACCTTGGTCATAACGGACTCCACAATGGAGCGAAGACCGCGTGCGCCCATCTCGTTTTTGTGTGCTTTTTCAGCGATGGCGATGAGCGCCTCGTCGTCAAATTCCAGCTCCACGCCGTCGAGAGCGAAGAGCGCGGCATACTGCTTGACTAGGGCGTTCTTGGGCTCGGTCAGGATGCGCTTCAAAGCGGCGATGTCAAGCGGGTCGAGCGTTGTCATCACGGGCAGGCGCCCCACCAGCTCCGGGATGAGCCCATATTTGATGAGATCGTGCGGCACGGCCTGATGCAAAAGGCGCGCCGACTTTTTGTCCTCCTTGCCGAGCACCTTGGCCTCAAAGCCGATGGAGGATTGCCCCACCCTTTTTTCAATGATCTCTTCGATTCCATCGAAGGCGCCGCCGCAGATGAACAGAATGTTGGCGGTGTTGATTTGAATGAACTCCTGATGGGGGTGCTTGCGGCCGCCCTGCGGGGGCACGTTGGAGACGGTGCCTTCAAGGATTTTGAGCAGCGCCTGCTGCACGCCCTCGCCGCTAACGTCGCGCGTGATGGATCGGTTTTCGCTGCGGCGGGAGATCTTGTCGATTTCGTCGATATAGATGATGCCGCGCTCGGCCAGCTCAATGTCGTAGTCGGCGGCCTGAATCAGCCGCAGCAGGATGTTTTCCACATCCTCGCCCACATAGCCGGCTTCGGTGAGCGTCGTCGCATCGGAGATGGCAAAGGGCACATTGAGTGCCTTGGCCATGGTCTGGGCCAGCAGCGTCTTGCCGACGCCGGTGGGCCCCAGCATCACAACGTTGCTCTTTTGCAGCTCCACGTCGCCCTCTTCGCCGAAATAAATGCGCTTATAGTGGTTGTAGACCGAAACGGCCAGCACAACTTTTGCTTCGTCTTGTCCAATGACATAGTCGTCAAGCAGGGCTTTGAGTTCCACGGGGGTTGGCAACATGTCCATTGTCGTGGGAAGCGCCTCCCCTTTTTCGGCCTGACGCTTGATCGGCTCCTGATCGGGTTCATCCGAGATCAGATCGTAGCACATCTCAACGCACTCGTCGCAGATATAGGCCGAAATGCCGGCGATGATGCGGCGCGCGTCCCCTGCTGGCTTGCCGCAAAAAGAGCAGGTGATTTCATGATTGGTCGGTGTGTTCGACATATCTTCTCTCTTTCCAGTTTACGAAAATAGTATCCTAAAACGACAATCAGCGATTGACGATCACACGGTCGACAAGGCCATACTGCGCGGCCTCGGCAGCCGTCATGAAGTTGTCGCGCTCGGTGTCGCGCTCGATGATTTCCAAAGGCTGGCCCGTCACTTCGGAGAGAATCCGGTTGAGGTTGGCCCTGGTCTTGAGGATGTGGTCGGCGTGGATCTTGATATCGGTGGCCTGGCCGCGCGTGCCGCCCAGAGGCTGATGGATCATGATCTCGCTGTTGGGCAGCGCCAGACGCTTGCCCTTGGCGCCTGCCGCCAGCAAAAAGGCGCCCATGCTGGCCGCCATGCCGACGCAGATGGTGGACACGTCGCATTTGATATAGTTCATGGTGTCAAAAATGGCAAAGCCGGCCGAAACCGATCCGCCGGGGCTGTTGATATAAAAGGAGATGTCCTTGTCGGGGTCCTGCGCCTCCAGATACAAAAGCTGCGCCGTGACAAGGCTTGCGGTGGCGTCGTTGACCTCATCGGCCAAAAAGACGATGCGGTCGTTGAGAAGCCGGGAAAAAATATCGTAGGAGCGTTCGCCTCTTGAAGTCTGCTCTACGACCATTGGGACTAAACTCATAAAGATTCCTCCTTTGCAGATGTGCGGATTCGGGCATCTCCCCCGAGTATACGCGAGTTGCCCAAAAAGTATACGTTCCCCAGACGGGCCTGTCTGGGTGTCGACAGGCTCGTCTGGGGCTTTTTGATGACGTCGCTCCAAGAAGGACGCAGCTTATTCCTCTGCGGTTTTCTTAGAGGTTTTTTGGGCGGGCTTCTTCTCGGCGGCCGGCGCTTGCTCGTCCTCCGCCTTCTTCTTTTTGGCGGGTTTCTTCTCAGCGGTTTCGGCGGCCTCGCTCTCGTCCTCGCCCTCTTCTGTTTTCTTGGCTGCTTTTTTCGGCTTCTTGGCCGGTTTTTTCTCGGGCTCCTTGTCGAGAACCGTGGCGGAGTCTTTGACCAACTTGACCGCCTTGCCAACGGCGATTTCACGGCCAAGCGAAGCCTTGTCAATCATGTCGACCAGCTTGGAAGCCTCGATCTTGACCTGATCGGCGATCTTTTCTAGTTCGGCGTTGAACTCCTCTTCGGTGATGTCGACATCCTCTTCTTTGACAATGGCCTCGAGCGCCAGAGAGGTCTTGACGTTGTTCTCGGCAGCCTCGACAAAATTCTTGCGGAATTCTTCCATCTCCACTTTGATCATGGCAAGATAGGTCTCCAGGTTGATGCCCTGCTGTTGCAGACGCTGACCGAAATCCTCCACCATGCTGTCAACCTGACGGTCGATCATGACCTGCGGAACTTCAACTTCCATATTTTCGACGACCTGCGCGAGCAAAGCTTCTTCAAAAGCCCGCTCAGACTGGTTGACCTTGAATTCCTCCACGGCCTTTTTCATGCCCGCTCGCAGATCTTCCACGGTGTTGTAGGCGTCGGACACGTCTTTGGCGAACTCATCGTCGAGCTCGGGGCGCTCGTTTTTCTTGATGGCATGCAGCGAGATGGTAAACACCACGGCTTTTCCCGCCAGCTCATCCGCAGGATAATCCTCCGGGAAGGTGACGTCGATATCAAAGGTCTCGCCGGGGTTGTGGCCCATGATCTGATCCTCAAAGCCGGGGATAAACTGACCCGAGCCGATCACAAGCTGCTGCGCAGCGGCTGTGCCGCCGTCAAAGGGGACGCCGTCGAGCTTGCCGACATAGTCGATGATGACAATGTCCTCTTTTTCCACAGGGCGGGGCTCCACGTCGACCAAGCGGGAGTTGCGGTCGCGCAGCGCGTCGATCTCCTGCTCCACTTCCTCGTCTGTCACTTCCACGCTGGGCTTGTACGCGGACAGGCCGCGATAGGCCCCCAGCTTGACGGCTGGCTTTTGGGTCAGGGTTGCGGTGAAGGTATAACCCTCCTCGTTGATTTCGAGGACGCTGATCTCAGGGTAATCGACGGGTTCAACGCCGGCGTCGGTGATGGCCTTCTCATAGGCGGCCGGATAGGTCTCGCCGATGGCATCGTCAAAGAGAATGCCGACCCCGTAGGTCTTGAGCACGAGATTTTTGGGAGCCTTGCCCTTGCGGAAACCTGGGACGCTGAGCTTGGGGGCATTTTTGCGATAGGAGGCGTCCAGCCCCTTCTGGAATTCCTCGCCCTCCACGCGAATTTCGAAGAAGACCTGAGAATTGGGGAGCTCCTTTTGGGTTAAAACCTTCATGATATTTCTGTACCTCCGTTTTTATGTGAAAAAATAAGTTCGCCAAAAAGACAGGCTGCGTTTTTCCAGTCTGACGCGCCAGCAACAGACATTATATCATAAATCTTCTAAAAGGAAACTGTTTTGTTCAATTTTTGTGGGCAAAATGATAAAAAATCCGCGGATACCAGGGAAAACTCCACCCCCTGATGCCATCCGGTCAGAGCGGCGGCTGTTGCCGGGCCGTGAATGTGCCCGTAAAAACACCGTCTGACGCCGTATTGCTGGAAGAGTTCCAAAAAGCGTCCGCTTTTTTGCCCCGCTGTGACAGGCGGGTAGTGGAGCAGCGCAACGAGTTCCGCCCGCTCGTATCCCGGCAGTTTTTTTTGAAGTGAGACGCCTTTTTTGAGCGACAGTTCCAAGCGAATGGCCTCTCTGTTTGTAAGCTTTTCGTTTTGCGCCGCGCTCTCCTGCGCATCCCACTGATACCCCTTTGCGCCGCAGACAATCATCCCCTCCACGGCGAAAGCGTTGTTGTGCAAAAAGTCGATGGAGGAGATGCCGTGTTGCAAGAGAAATTGCTGCATCTTGGAGACTGTGGTCCACCAGTAGTCGTGGTTGCCCTTGGAGAGAATTTTTTTGCCGGGCAGTTGCTCTAGAAAGAGAAAGTCCGCCAGCGTCTCCTCCAGGTCGATGCCCCATGAAAAATCACCCGGCAAAAAAACCGTGTCTCCCGGAGAGACCGTTTCCAGCCATTTTCGTTTTATTGTTTGCGTGTGGTTTTCCCATTCCGGGCCAAACACCTGCATGGGTTTGTCCACAGAGGCGCCCAGGTGCAGGTCTGCGATGATATGGACGATGGGGCTCAACTCCTTTTGCTTTTGAAATCCGCAGCGCATTTTTAAAAAATCAAGCTGCAAGGCCGCGCTGCCAGATCCCGCGTGGAGCAGAAAACGGCATGTCAACAGGACGCTGCCAGGACTTGCGCCGGCATTTACTGGCTCGAATGCCTCAAATGGCATCGGGCACACTACCATTGTGCCACAGGCGCGGACGTTTTGCCAAAACGCATTTATAAAAAGGCGCATTGGCATGGCTTCTGGCGCCACGCACTTTCTTTGTGACACGATTTTGACTTTTTGAAAGGATGGGTTGTCATGAGCGAGTATACCAACAGAGGCGTCAACTGCAGGGTGGAGTCCTGCCGTTACCACTGTGGCGAGGATTGCTGCAACGCCCCCGTCATCGCGGTGCGCGGCTGCACTGCCAATTCCACCGTCACCGCGTCTGCCAGAGATTCTGCCGACGCGAACTGCGCAACCTTTGAGCCTCTCCGCTAACGAGGGCTCATCGGATTGCGGGCGGGGGAACTCTCCCCCGCCCTACTTATATGACTTGAACTTCCGCGCTCCAAAACGGCGCGTTACATCACATTTGACCACTTCAAAAAAGAGAGCGCACAAGATCCGCCATCTTCTCTTTGGGGTAGGTCTCATCAAAGCGGACCGGCAGCTCGCGCAGCTCGGAGAGCTGGACAGGCGGCTGCTCGTGCAGCAGCTTTGCAAGACGGGCCAGATTTTCAAACTCATCGGCTTGCGGCCGTTCTCCAAGTCCCTGCAACACCGTGGATGAGAATTTGTAGGGCGATGCGGTGGAGGCCACCAGCGTGAGCGTGTGGTCGGCGCATTGCGACAGGGCGGAGAGCGCCACCGCCGTGTGTGGATCGACACAGTATCCCGTTTCAATCCAGATTCTTTTAATGCAGGAGATGGTGGCTTCATCGTCGGCACAGGCGGCAAAAAACTGCGCCTGCGCTGCTTTTTGTGCGGCTTGCGGGAGCTGATACCAGCCGTCTGCCGAGAGGTGGTTCATCAAATTTGCACAGGCTGCATCGTCTTTTCCAAGGAGGTAGAAGAGCAGCCGCTCCAGATTGCTCGACACCAAAATGTCCATGGAAGGCGAGGTGGTCTTGTAAAAGGGACGCCTTGTGTCGTACACGCCGGTCTCAAAAAAGTCGGTCAAAATGTTGTTTTTGTTGGAGGCGCAGATCAGCTTTCTCACCGGGACGCCCATCTGCCCTGCAAGCCAGGCCGCTAAAATGTTGCCGAAGTTCCCGGTCGGCACCGCCACGTCAAAGGGGTCGCCAGGGCGCAGGTGTCCCTGTGCCACCATCTGCACATAGGCGTAGAGATAGTAAACGATCTGCGGGATCAGGCGGCCGACATTGATGGAGTTGGCCGACGAGAGGAATACGCCGTGTCCCGCCGCCTCGTCGCGCAGCAACTGATCTGCAAACATGCGCTTGACGGCGGTTTGTGTGTCGTCAAAATTGCCGTCGATGGCAAAGACCGCCACGTTGCGGGCGCGATGCGTGGCCATTTGCAGGCGCTGCATCTCGCTGACGCCATAGGCAGGATAAAAGACGGCCACCTGCGTCCCCGGCACGTCGGTGAACCCCTCGAGCGCGGCCTTGCCCGTGTCGCCCGAGGTGGCGGTGAGGATGAGCGCCCGCCTGTCGTCGCCCATGGCCTCAAGCGAGAGGGAGAGCAGGTGCGGCAGCATCTGAAGCGCCATGTCCTTGAAGGCCAGCGTCGGCCCGTGCCACAGCTCGAGCACAACGGTGTCCCGGTTGAGAACGCGCAGACGCACCGGGCTCTCGGCGCCGAACTTCTCCGGCGCATAGGCCGCTTGGCAGGCCCTCTTGAGTTTTTGCTCCCCGATCTCCGGGAAAAATTCAAAGAGCACCTTTGACGCAAGCTCCACATAGGAGAGGTCGCCGAGCTGCTTTAATTGCTCTCCCGTATAGCGCGGCAGCTCACAGGGCAAAAAGAGTCCCCCGTCTTGCGCGATGCCCGATATCACAGCCTGGCAGCCGTTGACGCGGTTGTTTTGATCTCTCGTGCTGTAAAAGTCCATCCCTTTTCACTCCTCTACTTTGCAGGCAGCATCTTTTTGAGGTAGTCGCGGGCGTTGTTCCACATGATGTCCTCCACAAGGGCCTCGCTGTAGTTGCGGCGCAGCAGCTCCTCGGCCAGATTCCAGCTCTTGGCGCAGTTTTCAAGGCCGTGAATGAGCATGTCGCCAAGTCCGTCGAGATCGCCGCCGATGCAGACGCACTTCTCCCCGCCCAGCGCGCAGAAATGGTCGATGTGCTCGGCCACCTGCGCCACGTTGACCACCTCGGTGGCGGCGATGAAGGGGGGCGCAAAGCAGATGCCCGCCAGTCCGCCGCGCTTTACGATCTCCAGGAACATCTCGTCGCTCAGGTTGCGGCCATGGCCGCACTTGACAAAGGAGTTGGAGTGCGACGCAATGAAGGGTTTTTTGGCGACTTCGGCCACATCCCAAAAACTTTTGAAGGAGAGGTGCGACACATCGTAAATCATGCCGATGTCCTCGATGAGGCGTATCATTTCACGTCCGCGGTCGGTCAGACCGGTGTCCTCGCCCTGGCCGTTGTTGACGCCGTTTCCGCAGCCATATTGGCTGTTTTTAAAGTGGGTCAGCGAGATCATGCGCACGCCCAGATCCCAGGCGTCCTTCAAATCCTGCTCGTCGTTTTCAAACACGCAGGCGTTTTCAATGGAGAGCAGCACGCCGCAGCCGCCCTTTTCGTCGATGTCATTCACGTCGCCGGCCGTGCGGATGGGTCTGACCGGATGGGTGGAGAGCAGGTGATTCACGGCTTTGCGGTAGAGCAGAGCCTGCTGCGCGCGCTCCTCTTGCGTCTGCCCGGCGTCGTAGTACATGGCAAAGGTGCCGAGGTAGGCGTCGTAAGTAGACATCTTATCCAGTGTGACATTCCATGGGCCGCCGACAAACCCGGCGGGGTCCTGCGCGTAAAACATCAGGGTGTCGCAGTGTGTGTCAATGATGCGCTTTTTCATGATCTCGTCTCCTTTGCTTCGTTCAAAATTATACATAAGGAATGGGTTTTAGCGTGTTGATATCATAGGCGAAAGCATGCTTGATGTGTTTGATTTTGAGCACATGCGGTGCGCCGTCCTGCGTGGTCAGGTAGATTTCCACCACGTCAAAACGCGTGGGATGGCCTCTGTGCGCCGAATGATACTGCGCTGCAGCGCGGATGATGCGCTGCTGTTTGCGGGCATCCACCGCGTCGATGGGCCTGCCATACGAAGACCCCGTGCGGGCTTTGACCTCGACAAAGGCGATCACGCCGTCCTTCTCCACAATGAGGTCGATCTCGCCGCAGGGCAGCCGGTAGTTGTGCTCAAGAAGCGCATAGCCCTGCTCGAGCAGGTAGGAGAGCGCCGCGCGCTCGCCAAATGCGCCGAGCTGCTGCTCTTTTGTGGGCGAATGGGGCGGACGGTTTTTCTTTGCTTGAAGCGTCTTCAAAAAAGATCGCCGGTGCACAGGGCTGACGCCCAGTTCAAAAATGGCCTCATAGTGCGCCTTTGTGGGATATCCCTTGTGTTTTTCAAAGCCGTAGCCGGGATACGTCAGGGCGAGCTCTTTCATCGTGCGGTCTCTTGTCACCTTGGCCAGCACCGAGGCCGCCGCGATCGAGGCCGATTTGCCGTCCCCCTTGACCACCTTGCGCCCCGGCGTGAGCGAGGGCAGCTTTGGAAGCTGGTTGCCGTCCACCAGCACGACATCGGGCTTGAGGGGCAGCTTTGCAAGAGCGCGCGCCATGGCCAGCAGCGTGGCCTGCAAAATGTTGATCTCGTCGATCACATCGTGTTCCACAGCCTCGATGCGGTAACAGAGGGCCCGCTCGACGATCTCGCCAAAAAGACGTTCTCTCGTCTTTTCCGAGAGCTTTTTGGAATCGTCAAGACCGTCAAAACGGCAGTCCGGCGGCAGGATGACGGCCGCCGCCACCACAGGGCCGGCCAGCGGCCCTCTCCCCGCCTCGTCGACACCGCACAGCAGCGGGCCGAAATG
>CABRXB010000004.1 GCA_902474785.1 uncultured Eubacteriales bacterium
TTGCTCCGCTGCATCCGCCGCGGTGACGGTGGTCAGGTCGATGGAGGGCAGGTCGGTGTTGAGACGGTCCATCAAAAACAGGCGTGTGCTCGAGCCACCGCCGTTGATGCTGGCCGTCACCTTGTAGACGGCGTTGTTGATCACGGGGTAGAGGCCAAGCGTAAGGTCTTCCGTCGAGGCGGACACGTCGACCCACTCGCCCTTGGTCTCGGTGGCAACCGATGTGTCGGGGACAGGGGTGGTGGCGGTGGCGTCGGTCGTCGTGATGACGGGGTCTCCGATTGTGCTGCCGGCCGCGTTGGTGCGCGTGACGGTTTTTTTCAACTTCCACACGCCGGCCGACTCCTCGACAAGCGCATAGGAGGTGGTGATGGTGGAGGTCGTAACGCTATAGTATTGCACGCTCACCTTTGCGCCCTCTGCCGCATTGACATCGGCAAAGGCATATTGGTCTTTTTTGAGCAGATTGCCAGGTTCGATGAAAGCGCCAGAGGCGTCGCGATACCGCAGCTCCACTTCGAGCGCCACAGGGGTATCGGTGGTCGTCGGCTCGTCTGAAGCGCTGAACCAGCCCACATTGATGTTGCGGGTGGATGTGTTGCCTGCGGTGTCGCTTGCCGAGATTGAGAAGGTACCGTTTTGCTTCACAAGCACATCGAATTGGCAGAAGGCATCGTTGTGGGAGATAAAGTTTTGCGATGCGGCGTTTGCGGAGCCTGGCGTGAGCGTGGGTGGGGTAAGACCCGTCTCGTCGACAATATAGACGGTCAGCGGGAAGCCGTCAGGATAGTCTGAAGATTTGAGCGAACCGACCTCGGGCAGAATGCGGCTGAAGTAGATGAGCGGGGCCGCGCCGCCGGTGTCGGGCAGGATATCCTGATTCTTCGAGAAGGTCTGCACCATCTTGTCAAAGAGCGCGTGGTCGGATGTCACCGTCACGGTGACGGTGCGCGCCTCGTTTTTGGGGTTTTCCCCAAGGTTAATGGTTCTGTAGCCCGAGGTTCCGTTTCCGCCCGAAGCGGTGAGGGAGATCGGATTGAACTTTGAGACGTCGCTTGTCACCCTCACGGTGCCGTCAAAGTAGAGGTCGATGGTTTCCGCCAGAGTTGTGAAGGAGAAGGAGACGCCGCTTTGGTTGGCCTTTGCGAGGTCGCCGCGATAGGGCACCTCGATGATCTGATCGGCCACGCCGCCGACATGTCCCCAATCGGCAACGCTCTCCTGGAAGGTCCAAAATGCGCCAAACGAATCGGTGTCGAGGTTGATGCGCCTTCCGTTGGCATCATACCAGGTGAAGATCTCGTTGTCCCGGAAGATGTTGAGGCCGCTGCCCTTCTCATCGACGGTAAAGGCGATGTCGACAGACGAAGCGGTGTTGACATCGGACACGCGGATGATGCCGCTGCCCTGCGCTGTGGGCTGCAAAACGAGATAGCCGTCTTTGCCGGTGCCGGAGGCGCCCATATCGTAGTACAAAATGCCAAGGCGTTTTTCCTGTGTTTCAACCGCCTGGATGTTGAGCTCGCTGACCGTGATCACAGGGGGTTGCTTGGTGGTGGTGGTCACGGGCAGGCTTATGCGAAGGGCGGTGTTCATGGGCAGGGTGATCTTGGTGGGCGCCGTAAAGAAGCTCATGGGCTCGAGTTCTTTGAAACCGACGTTGTTGGAACCGCTGTACTCATTGTCAAAATTTGAGGTTTGCAGTCCGGTCGAGGACAGAGCGGTGATCACATCGCCCTCCTCAAACACCGTGACCTTGAGGTTTAAGCTGCCGGTGGCAGTGGCCTCACAGTAGGCGTCTTTGGAGATGAGCAGCTCGCCCTCCACAAATCGTTTGTGGTTTTGATCGATGTTGCTGTTGCCGTCTTTGTCAATCAGGCGCAGGACGCCCCGGGAGGCATCGGAGTCTCCGGACAGCGCAGAGATGATCTCCTGTCTGTTGACGGTGAAATTAGACCCCGTGAGATCAAGCGCGCCATAGACGGCCTTCTGGTAGTCGGTGTCGCCAGGCGACACCTCTTCCATGGTGCGGCCGGTCTGGTAGGCAAACTGCAGATAGGGGGCGACGGCATCTTTTGTACCGCGGTTGGTGACATCCATGCTCACCGCGACGCGCACGTTGTCGCCGGTTTCATCCACGCCCAGCGTCTTAAAGACGAGGTTTTCAATAGCGAGCTCGGGCTTGGCCTCGATGGTGCGGGTGACGCCCTTTTCATCGGCCATCGAGCTGTAGTTGAAGGGATTGTCGATCGCCGGGGCGTCGGAGCCCTCTTCGCCGGCGAACTCGCGCACCGTGAAGTAGAACTTGCGGCCCTCGAGATCGGTGGGCAGCTTGGCGGTGTAGCTGTCGGTCGAAATGATCGAACCGTCTTTGACATCAAGCGTGGTGCTCACGCTCTGTCCAACCGCAATGTTTTGGGTGATTTTCCAGGTGAAGAGGTGCTCGCCCGTGCCGTAGGTGACGCCTTCTTCGCCTGTCTCGGGCTGCGCCGAGATCCAGAGCTCCACCGTCATGGGCTGCGTGGGAGAGGCGCTGAGCGGCACATCGCCCGTATTCTTGAAGCTGACGATGGGTCGAAGCTGCGCGCCCGGCACAAAGGTGGGCTCTTCAAAGGTGATGGAGGCTTCGCCCACATTCTTGGTGCCCACGCCAAAGGAGAGGGCATAAAACCCGGTCGAGCTCACAATGCTGCCGTCGTCATTGGTCTTGGGCACAATGAGAGTGGAGCTCCCGTCGCCCAGGAAGGGTGTCTGTGTAAGCTCCGTGCGGGTGCCCTGGGTCAGGATGACCAGCGTGGAGTTTTCAATGGCTTTGGGCGGCTCTCCCGCATTGAAGGCGACAACGGGCCGCTCTCTTTTGCCGTTCTGGGGCTCTGTGCCGCCGCTCAGAGAGGAGACCGTGGCAGGCTCCACCGTCTTCTTCAGACCGAGCGCCACAGCGAGATTTGAGAAGGTGAAGGAGGTCATGCCGCCCTGCTTGTTGCCCGGCTTGCCGCTCGGGTCGTCCTCTGTGGCGTTATAGCCTGCCAGCTTGCCATAGTAGGCCTGTTCGGTGTCCTGCGGGCTCCAGCCGGCGGCAATGGAGTCCTCATACACCTGCATGTAATTCATGGCCAGCATGCGCCCTTCGCCAAAAGAGGCGGTGGCGGGGTCATAGGTGGAGACGAAGAGCGCGTTGTTTGTGGTGTTTGGCATCGTGTCGGTGTAGACGGCGGCGATGCGTCCCTCTCCATCAGCGCCAATTGACATATTGCCACGGGTGCGATTGTCTTCCGATGGGGTGAAGAAGGGGATAATCATCCCCTTGCCAGCCTTATCGCCCTCGGTCGCCGTGATGGTTTTCAAGGAGCTTTCGGGGACCACATAGGTGGTGCCGTTCATCTCAAAGAGCATGAAGAGGCTGCTGGAGGCGTCGAGTGCTTTGAATTGCAGGCTCTCGGCAAAGTTTTCCTCCTCGCCCGACAGAGAGCCAAGGTCGCCGCGCAGGAAGCGCACCACGCCAAAGTAGGGGTCTTCAAAGTGATCCAGCATGGTGGCGCCGCTGTTGTCGCGGTTGACATATACGCCGTCGTAGGGCTGGTTGATGTCCTGACCGGTGACAACGCCGTTGAGTCCGGTGACCAGAGCGCTGTTCACGCCGTGTCCATAGTCGTTGACGTCGACGAGCTGGCGCAGCATCTTGGCCGGTTCAAGCGAAACTTCTCCGGTTTCGGCGTCGATCGTGCCCATTTGCAGGTAGAGCTTGTGCACGCTCATATCGCCGTAGCTGTCATCGTCCACAACAGTCTGCGTTTGCGTGGCGGTGTAAGCGAGGTAAAACGTGCTGTCGTCGAGCATCACCATGGAGGCGCTCGAAAGACGGGTGCCGGGACCTTGATCCCAGCCTGTCGGCGTGAAGCCGGTGGTGACCACAGTGCCGTCGTCCTTGGTGTAGCTGAACAAAAAGGCCGTGTTTTTTCCATACACATCGTCCATCGAGGTGGAGTAGGCATAGCGGAAGGCGGCGGTGGGGTCGCCTTCGCCGCTCGAGACGCCCTCGCTGTCGGTGCTCACATCGCCGCGGCTGGCCTTGTAGAATTCCTGGGCCCTGGCTGTGGCGGCCTGCTTCTCTTCCTCGCTGTAATTGTTGGTGCGGGCATAGAAGGTGAGCTTGCCGTCGGCGCTCACAGCGGGGAGGAACTTGTAGCCGTCGCTGCCGTCGGCATCTTCGCTGTTTGCGCCAATGACCTTGGGTTCGCTGAAAGTCGACGCGTTGTCATCGCTCATCTGATCGGCGGGCACAACCTGGAAAAAGGCCGTTTTGACAACGGTGTTTTTGGCCGAGGCAGCGAGCTGGCTCTGCGCGGTATCTGCAGCTTCGCGCTCGCCGTTGAAATAGTTAAACCAGTCCTCATAGATTGAGAGGTCGTCCTCATACTGCTGATAGTCGGCCTCATACTGCTGATAGGCGTCGGAGCTGATGTAGTCGTTGTATTTGTCCCACTGGCCCTTGAGCGCTTCGTATTCACGCCAGGACTGCCATTGTTCATACAGCTCTGCCTTCTCATCGTAGACGGCTTTGGCTTCGTTATAGTTATTGTAGCCAATAGCCACGTGGTAGTTGGTTTCATCCCCCGTTTCGGACGTGGCGCTGTATTTGGCCTTCCCGTCCTCGTCAAGGGTATCGTAGACCTCCGCCGTCACATAGTAGTCGGCCTCGTCTGGCATGGTCGTCACCTCGTCGCCAGACGGCTCTGTGGGCGCGGGATCGGGCAGAGAATCGGCCGGCTCCTCCACCACCGGGGCGGGCTTGGAGGGTTCTTTGGGCGTGAATTTTTCGTCTTCGTAGTTGTCCTTATCCATGTAGACTTTAAAAAGACCGCTCTCATAGAAGGGGCGCGCTTGGGTGGGCATTGCTGCCGCGCCGCCAGCGTCGCCGGCGGCAGGGGTCTCGGTCTCATAGCTCACCCACGAGACATGAATGGTATCTCCGGTTGCGTTGCCGGAAAAATCGAGATCGCCCGTGTCGTCGTCGTCCACGGCAAGATAGTTTTTGCCGGATTCCGTGGAGCCGGTGGCGGGATGGGCAAGGCCCACGTTTTCGCCGGTATTTTGAATCTTGGAGAGCACCAGCATGTTGGAATCCACCGGGTTTTGCGGATTTTCACGGCTGATGGTGTAGAGCAGATAGTTGTCCTGCCCCACCGTCAGCAGCTCGTAGTCGGTGCCGGTGGCAAGGCCGGTGGCCAGACGAAAGGCGTCTCTCGAGGAGGAATAGCCCGAAATCTGGAACTCGTTATCATCGAGGTTTTCGGGGTCGAAGGCAAAAGCCGAGATTTCATCAACCACCATCTTGGCGTTTTCGGGCCCAAAGATCTGCTGCGCCGTAAAGGTGTTGGAGGGCAGGGTGATCTTGATGCCGGGGAAACCGTCGCTGTCGTCAACGCCGCTCAAATCATAGGATTTGATGGTCTCGCCGCCGTTGAGCACATACCAGGCGAATTTCCAGCCGTTTTTCTTAAAGCCGTCTTCTCCCTTGCCAACCTGTTCCTTGCTGTAATCGATGCCAAACTGCACCACGTCGAGCTCAAAGTTGAACAAAATGAGCACAACGCGAACGCCAAAGCCGGCTCTGAAGGTCATGGAGTTGAAGGAAAAAGGCGTAACCTTGTCGTCGCCGAGCGCCGAAACGCTGTCGTCAAGAGATGTCACGCTGGCCGACGCGCCCATGAGAGAGAGCGAGGAGGAGGAGGGATCGCGCAGTTGGCTGCCCTTGGTGGCCGCGTTGTTTTCGCGGGTGGCAAAAGCCATGCTGCATCCGATGCTGGCCTTGAGATAGATCTCCACTTTGAGCACTTCCACGCCGATGCCAGCGCCCACCTCGAGGAAAATGGCGGGGGTCAGCGAGAGGCCGGAGAAGAAGGTCTCGTTGCGCACGCTGCTGATGGGCGCGATGGTGTCAAAACTGGCCGCCTCATCGAGCACCGTGATGCGCACTTCCTGATCGGCGACACCGTCGACCTTTTCGTCAAACATGACGAGCACGGGCGACTTGCCGTCGGAAGCGACATAGCCGAGGTTGTTCCAGTCCTCACCTGTTTTGAGCTCCACTTTCACCTTGCCCGAGAAGTAGAGGTTGACGGCGTCGGACTTTGACACAAAGGTAAAGGCATCGCCCTTGTCGCCCTTGAGCAGCGCCTTGCCGCGGGCGGTATCGTCAGGCTCGTCGCTCCAGCTTGAGGCATTGCCGCCTTTTGTCAGATTGGGGGCGATGCGAAGGGCCTTGCCCGAGGTGTAGTCGCTGTTTGACACGCCCATGCCGAGAATGTCATCTGCATCGTTGACGTCGATCAGGGCATTTGTGTTTTCAACGACCTCGCGCTCGTTGATGACGCCGCCCGCCAGCTTCAGCGAAGCGCCAACCACAAAGTAGGCGTAGACGATGGGGCAGACGGTCAGGCGCGCCGTGACCTTGAACTGGAAGCCAAACTGCAAGAACACCATGGCCGAGCTGAAGTGATAGGTGTTGTCGGTCGGGCTGTACTTGAACATCACCGTGACGTTGAAGGCCACGGAGAACTCAAAGCCCTTGCTCTTGACAAGCTTGTCCGAGTCAAGCGCTTTGGCCTTTGCGTTTTTGGCGGCTTTCCACTCTTCCGAGTTGATGAGCTTGCCCGGATTTGCAAAGGCATCTTTGACCTTTTTCAAGTTGCCAACACTTTCGGAGAAGCTCGTCTCGGTTTTGCCGTAAGCGGGCTTGGTGGAGCCATACAGCTCGTCGGAGGTGGTATAGGCCGATTTGCTCTTTTCGGCCTTAAACACCGGGATGCCGATGGAAAAGCCAAATTCGCTGCCGTCCGTGATAAGCGTGACGAAATCGGTCAGGCCCACGCTGAGCGAGGGCAGCTCGACGCCCAGATCCACATTGAATTCGGGCATGGAGTTGGAGCTTGCGCTCGTGTCGGCGCCCTGCTCCACATCCTTGTCGCCCGCGGTGGTGCGGCGCAGACCGCTGGCGTCGGGCACCGTTTTGAAGCCGGCGGCATTGCTGGAATCCACCTCAATGGTGTGTTCGCCCGACTGGATGGCGTCAAAGGTGCTGACGGCCTGGGCGTCCACATCAAAGGCGCTGTGGATCTCATCGGTCTTCATGGTCTGCGGACGGATGCAGAGCGAGACGGTGTCAAGCGGATTGAAGCTGCCAAGATAGCCGTTGAGCGCCGAAACGTCGTATTTGTCTTTGCCGCCATTTGCGTTGTTGCCCGCCTCGACGAGCGGGGCCACAGGCAGGTTTTCGCCCACCAGCGAATCGGAGACAAAAATGGCTGTGGGATCTTGGAACTCATAGAGCAGGTTGCCGTGATAATCGGGCTTCCAATCCTCCCGCCTGTAGGTGATGTCAGACAGCGCGTATCCCTCGTTTTCGGACTTTTCCAAAAAGACGGAGGGCGCCTCGTGGCTGGTCTTGGTTTGGCTGCCCTGTTTTTGATAGACATAGGTGGGCGCGATGGGCGAAAAGTCGCCGCCCAGGGCAAAGTCCACCGATTCGGTGGCGTTGGCCTTGGCTGTGTACATGAACTTGTCGTCGCCGGAATAGGTTCCGGCTACTTTATCGCCGACTTTGTTGCCTGCATTGTCATAGATGGGGTAGCCATGCGAGTGCTTTCCGCTTGTGATGAAACGGTAGCCCTGCATTTCAGTCGAGAGCGCCGCCTTTTGAGAGGCGTCGGTCACGCTGGTGACAAAGGCGGGCAAAATCTGCGCGCGGTCATCTTCTGACGCGTCGTCTCTGACGGGCACCGTGAGACAACGCGGCGTCATATTGTAGTAGAATTTGAGGAACTGCTGCACGGTCTTGCCGTTCTCGTCAACAAGCGGCCAAAACTCCGTGATGGCGTATTCCTCGGCGTCCATGGTGCGCACCAGAACATCCTTGACGCCTTTGACCTCCTTGAGGTCAAAGTTGTTCTCTCTGTTGAGCGTCCCGTCGAGCTGCCCGTTGCCGTTGAGGTCGACATAGTGCTCCACACGGGTGATGATGAGCTTCATGTCGCTCTCGACAGACACGTAGTCCTCATGGTAGTAGGTGAAGGCCAGCGTGTTCATGCCAAACATGGAGATCGGAATGGGGATGTCCTCGTTGCCGTTGTACTGCACGCCGTTGAAGAGAATCTGATCTTCCTTTGGCAGACCAAAGTTGATCGAGCGAATGTTGTCAAAAGTTGTGGAGCTTGAAATGGTGGCGCTGGAATCGACGGAAGAAAAGTTGTTTTTTGTAGCGGTCGTCGTCGTGGGTGTAAATGTAACGCCGCTCTTGTTTTGAGCGCCGTTGACCCTGATGGTGGCCCGGCTCCAAAAGGTATCTGAAGCGCTGCCAATCTTGCCAGGATCAATGCTCTGGCCGCCTTGGGCCCGGGGCACGGAGGGCGAGATGTCAATTTTGATGTTTTGCCGGCGGTTGAGAATCACGTTGACGGCGTATTGTGTATTGACGTCCAGGTTTCCGCCGCTGGCAAAGGAGTTGCTGCCGCCGCCCATGAGCTGCAAAGAGGCGGTTCCGTTGCTGGCAACAGAGCCGGAGTTGTAGCGATTTGCGGTATCACCGGCCTTGCTGAGAAAGACAGCGGTGTTGTTGGCGTAGGCATAGCTTGACCACAGGGGCTTGCTAAGCGAGAACTCGGTGCCAACATAAACCTTGCCCGCGGAGGTGACGCCGCCCTTGCCCTGTACCACCGAAACTTTGGGGGCGATGTTGCTGTAAAGCGCCGTCTTCTGGTTGGCGGTGAGGGCGTTGTCGTCTGCGGTGTGGACATAGTATTTCAAAGGCGAGTTCAAATACCGGCGTTCGCCGCGCGCCTTTTGATAGACCTCGCCATTGGGAGAGCCGGTGTCGGCGCCACCCTTGTCTTCAATGCCGAGCGAGATAAACATGCCCTGATCGCCCTTTTTGACATTGAACCAATAGGAATAGTTTTTGATCCAGCCGGCTTCATGGCCGACAATGCGCACAAGGTTGACCGAGCGTGAGGTGTCGCTGATGCCGTCGCCCTCAGCCCAGTTGTTTTTGTTTCCGCTGCCGAAATACTGGTTGGCAATGCCTCCCCAGGCGGTCGACCAGAAGGTGCCAAGCCAGTTGTAGTCGGTGTCGGCGCGGTATTGCCCCTGAGCCCTGGTGAAGAGCTGGGAGATTTTTTGGTAGTTCCATCTGCTGAACCGGTCATTGCCGCCGCCGATGTCCTCCACGCGGCGGCCAAAGTAGCCGTCGCTCTGGAGTGAGACCTGATTATTGTCATCCCAGCCCTGATAGGCGAGCTTTTGCGTATTGTTGGTGGCAGACCAGCTTTCCATGCCGCCAAGATCGGCATAGTTGTCCCAGTATAAGGAGGTGGGGAGATTGCTTCTTTTGAGATTCAAATAGGCCGAGGCGTCGTATTGCAGCAGTTGCACCTCGTCATCCTCGCCCTCAGGCGTCCCGAAGACGACCTCCACAGGGGCCTCTTCCAGCGCCTGTGCGGGCTCTGCGACCACAGTCTCGTTGACGCCGGGCGCGATGGCGCCTGCCGTGGTCTGCACGCTGCCGCTCACATCGTCGGCCTCGGGCGTGTAGAGCATGGTTGCCAGATTGGGGTCGATCGTCTCGCCCGTGTTGTACAGGGAGACGACGGCTTGTCCGCTGCCCGTAATGGCGGTGTCGGGGCCGCCGCCGGTCGGATGTTCAAGCACCACCGAGAAGGTCTTGTCGGCCTGCTCCGGCGGCACGGCGACCCCGTCGTTGATCAAAGGGATTTCAATGACGGCCTCTTCCATGTCGCTGGCAAAATACAGTGTGCCGCTGGTGTCTGCATAGTCGACCCCGGCGCGGGCGGTGCCGTCGACCGTGTGGTAATCCACCGTTGCAACATACTGAAGCGCGCCTGTGCGCTTGACCGTGAGCAGCGCGCTGCCGGACGCCTTGTCGACGGTCAGCGAGGTTGTCTCAAGCGAGAAAAAGCTGGGCAGCACCTCGTCGTTGTCCTCAATGCTGACAAGAAGGGTGTTTGCCGTGTCATAGAGTTCGCCGCCCTTGCAGGCGTCGATGGTCAGGGTGAAAAGCTCCACATTTTCAGAGATTTCGTCGTTGATGGGCGTGATGCGGATCTCCTTGACCCATTCGCCCTCGGCAAAGGTCATGTAAAATTCATAGGTGTCAAACTCGCCCTCGGAGAGATCGAGCGTGTGAAAGGACTGGGCGGGGTTGCGGTCGAGATCTTCGGGGATGTCGATTGCCTCGTTTTGCTCCTCCACATAGGGGATGCCGCCAAACGAGTCGGTGCAAAACAAGACGCCGTCCGCCGCGTAGACACAGCGAAAATCGGAGACCTCAAGCGCTTCATTGGAGACGTCGAGCGTCTGATCGGTGCAGTCATCGAGATCGACCCAGGCGCCCGAAGCCGTCAGACCTTGCCACTGGTAGCTGTCGGCCTCGATATCGGCGCGCAAAATTGTGTTGCCCCAGACGGGTTCTCCGGCCTCGTCCACGGTGTTCTCGGTTGCGCTCTCGGCCACAACAGCCACCGGTTCGGCGGGGGCCTGCGGCAGCATCTCAAAGCCAAAGGGCTGATAGGCGGCGATGGGCAGCATGTCCTCCACCTCGATGACGTAGTCGTTGACACCGGCTGCCGTTGCAAAGCTGTAGGCGCCGTCGTCAAGCTGCGTCACAACGGGCGAGAGAGACAGCGTGAGCTGTGCCTTGCCCTTGGTGCCGCCCAGACGGTAAACCTTGATGGTCTGCGCGGCAGAGCCCTCTTTTGTGGCTAGCTGACTGGATTCAAAGGCAAATGTACCATAGGGGAATTCCTCTTCCCATGATTGGCTGTTTTCAATGGGGTTTCCATCCTTGTCGGTCAGAATCATGCTTGGCGCTTGCTTTTGATCCTGCATGACAGCCAGAGCTGGTGTTGTCAAATTGAAAAGCAGGATGACGCTGAGCAGCATGCTGATAACCCTTGTCCTGATTTGATACACGGTTTGTTCCTCCTCCATACCTGAATGAAAGCCGGGGCATCTATCTTCTAATCAATGGTCGCAACCGATTGAGAAAGCGTCGCAGTGCAGGAAAAAGGGGAGAGGCCGACAGGCGTGCCCGCCGGTGAAGCCAAGGAAAATCGGTTGTGGGCTTCACACATAAAAATGCCCTCCTCCGCATTCTGGACGACCTCTTTAATCAGATTTTCTGCAAATTGATATAAGTCCATTGCCAGCACTTGGCTTATGATGGATTCTCTGATTTCAAGGGGCACATCGTATAGCTTAAACGTGATGGACAGACAACGGCGCAGCTTGCGCTCCATTGTAAAGTACAGGTCGCAGGGTTTTGCCATGTAGCCGCGCAGGATGCTGCCCGAGGCAATTTCCAGCTCATAAAAAACCACGCCCGTGGCAGCGGGCATGTTTTTTGCAAAGATGTGCATCAGCCAGTTTGTCATCTTTTTGTAGATGAGTTTCGAGGTGGTGGAAAGGGAGTGCGCCATCACATAGACGTCGCGCAGCGCCTCGCTTTGCTCGGTGATATAAAGCTGAAGAGCGATTTCAACGCCATAGAGCAGAAGAGGATCCCCCTCCTCGCCGAGTAGCAGCTCGACTTGTTCAAACTGGTAGTCAAACACATAGGAGGTAAGTGAGAACAATATGGTCTCCTTGTCGGGAAAGGCTCTGAAAAAGGCGCTTGTGGTCATTTCTGCCAGATTGGAAATCTGCGCTATGGTGGTCTTTTGGTATCCGGATTCCAAAAACAGCGTTACGGCGGCACGCATCATTTTGCTCCTCGTAATCTGCCCGTTTCTTCGTAACGATTTTTGTGTCGACGGCTCCGTCATACATTCCCTCCTCTCGGCAGATATCTATTTGTACCTATAGTCGCGATTAAAAACCGAAGCTTAATCACAATTATAATTTGTCATTTTATTGAAGTCAGGATCAATTCTGGAAACAACAAAAAAACAGCAGGGGGGAACTACTTGTGTTTGGCGGGGGAATATAGTAAGATAACATAAAAGATCAGGCGCGGCAGAGGCGCAAAACGGGTGAACGCAGGCGCAAGGGCTGCGAAGGTGAGATGCCTCGCAGCGCGGGGAGAATCGCAGGCCATTTTTGGAAGCGATTTTGTCAGTCCGCCCTGCCGCCGCGTATATTTGCAAGGGAAAGGCCGCGCCTGTATGCCCAGGCACGGCCTTTGCGTTTTCCACAGGCCGAAAGAGCCGCAGCGCGATAAAATCGGGCGCCGCAAAGCGGCCTTTGGGCTGGAAAGGTCAGGCCCCTCAAAAGAAACGCTGAAAACTGGCTGACGCTGGCAGGCTGCCTTGCGTGAGCGGGAGGTCAAGATGGACAAAGACACAAAAGCGGATGCAACCTATTTTTGCAACAGGGACTGCCGATATTTCCCCTGCCACCCCGTGGGGGAGGACGGGTTTTTCAACTGCCTTTTCTGCTATTGTCCGCTCTATGCGCTGGGAGAGGCGTGCGGCGGGACGTTTCACTACACGCAGGACGGGCTCAAGGATTGCAGCGCCTGCGCCATTCCCCATCTGCCGGGCGGATATAAATTTGTGATGGGCCGCATGCCAAACGTGATGGAGCAAGCGCGCAAAAAGGGATAGGTCGATCAACTTCGGAAAAACGGACTTTTTGTGCGGGCGGCAGCCGGGGCATGTTGTAAACCAAAGAGCGAAATGCGTTTTACAGCGACCGCCGCTCTCAAACGGCCGGGCCGAAGGCGTTTTTTCCTGGCAGAACTGTCGGGAAAAGAGCGCGCGGGGAAAAAGGCGCGCGCATCGGCCCATGAAAAAAAGCGGCGGTTTGCCGGGAAAGAAGGGTGGGATAAGCCATCGAGCGTCAAGACGCGTTTTCGTCCTATCATCCTGTGGTAAATGTCTTGTATTTCGGGCTGGTGCTGCTGTTTTCGATGTGTTTGATGCACCCGGCCTGTCTTGTTGCGTCGCTTGTCGGCGGAGGGGTCTACAGCGTCCGCCTGCGCGGGAAAAAGGCGACGCGCTTTGGCCTTGCCCTTGTGTTGCCCATGGCGGTGGCGGCGGCCGTGATCAATCCGCTTTTCAGCCACGAGGGGGCCACGATTCTGGCCTATCTGCCCTCGGGCAATCCCCTGACGCTTGAGAGCATCGTCTATGGCGTGTTGGCAGCGTTGATGCTGGCCTGCGTGATGCTGTGGTTTTCCTGCTTTAACGAGGTCATGCGTTCGGACAAGCTGGTCTATCTGTTTGGACGCGTTGCCCCGGCGCTCTCGCTGACGCTCTCCATGGCGCTGCGTTTTGTGCCTCTCTTTGCCTCTCAGGTGAGGCTGGTGGCCGACGCACAGCGCGCCCAGGGGCGGGACATGCGGGCGAAAAGCCTGTGGAAAAGGGCGAGGAATGGATTTGCCGTCCTGTCCATTGTCATCACATGGAGCCTCGAAAACGCCATTGAAACGGCGGATTCCATGAAAAGCCGCGGCTATGGTCTGCCGGGGCGCACGGCCTTTTCCATCTACCGCTTTGGGCAGCGCGACCGCGCCCTGCTGGGGTGGCTGCTCTTCTGCGCGGGGTATCTGCTCTCGGGGTGGATGGCGGGCGGCCTTTTCTTTCGCTGCTTTCCCACCATAAAAAGCGGCCCTGTAGGGCCCTTTTCTGTGAGCTTTCTGCTGGTCTATTTGGCGCTGTGCCTCACGCCGACGGCGCTTGACCTGGCAAAAGACGCGGCGTGGAGAGCGCGCAAAGGGGGGAGCGACAGATGCGCAGGGGGGCGCACGGAGG
>CABRXB010000005.1 GCA_902474785.1 uncultured Eubacteriales bacterium
CACCGTGGGACAGGCGGCGCGCATCTCGGGCGTCAGCCCGGCCGACATCTCGGTGCTGCTCATCTGGCTTGAGCAGCAGGGAAGGAGACAAGGATGACGAGCAAAAAAAGCGCGCCAAAGGACGGCGCGCGCCAGGAGGCGCCCTTTCAAAAGGCGGCCCTTGCAGCAGACCCTGCGCCGCACAAGTCGGATAATGACAAGGGGGCGAAGGCGGCGCCCGGTTTTGAAGCGCCCGCTTTGAAGGCGCGTCCCGACGTCCCATCCGCTCTGAACACAGACCATGCGCAGGAGGCGGACGGTGAAAGCGACTGCGCATCGAGCTTCTTCCCGGTTTCGGATGGGCGGCGCGCGCCCGATAAAACCGGTCTCCCCGTCGGGGGCGCAAGCCCCGGTCAAGCCGATTCTCCCCAGTTGCACAGCGCCTCTGAATACGCCGTCGATGTACCCGAAGGGGCCCAAACTGCCGATCGACCCAAGACCTCGGGCGCAACCCCCATGGCGCTGGGCGTCGATTCTTTTAAAGCCGCAGACCCAGCCGACCCTTTCAGCGCAGAGGCGCTCTTTGCGCTGCGCGCCCTGCTCGACGAGGGCCTTGCGGCCCAAGCCATCTCTCTGACGCAAGAGCAGCGCGACAAGCTGTGTCGATATCTGCTGCTGCTGCGCGAGACAAACCGTCATGTCAACCTCACCGCCATCACCGACGACCCCGGCATGGTGCGCCGCCATCTGCTCGACAGCCTGTCGCTCGTATCCCTGTGCCCTCCGGACGCCGCCATCGTCGACGTCGGCACCGGCGCGGGGCTGCCCGGCGTGCCGCTCGCCGTCGCCCTGCCAGAAGCTAGTGTGACGCTGCTCGACAGCCTCAAAAAGCGGCTCGACTTTCTTCGTGGCGTGATCTGTGATCTGCCACTGCCAAACGCCGTAACCGTATGGGGCCGCGCGGAGGAGCGGGCCAGGGAAGACGCGCTGCGCGAGTCCTTCGACGTGGCCACGGCGCGCGCCGTGGCGCAGCTTCGCGTGCTGTGCGAATACTGCCTGCCCTATGTGAAGGTGGGCGGCCTCTTCTTGCCCATGAAGGCGGGGGACATAGCACAGGAGCTTGAGCAGGCAAAAAACGCCATCGGCACCCTGGGCGGACGGCTCGAACGCGTGTTCACCTACACGTTGCCGGGGGAGGGGGCAACCATGTCGGTGCCCATCATCCGCAAGGTGAAGCCAACCGACAAAAAATATCCCCGCCGCCAGGCCCAGCTTGCCAAAAAGCCCTTGTAACATTGCCGCAGCGCGTCAAAGGGCGCGCCAAGCCTGCGATGTGCACCCGCTGCGCCCGAGGCGTCGCCTGAAAGCCTCCCCTGCGCACGGCCTGACCGACATGCCTTTCGCACGGCCCATAGGCCGCATCTGGGGCCTGCCCGCCAGGCGGCTCATGCGTCGATGTCGGAACGGGATTTTGCAGAGCGGTTGCGTATGCGGCGCGAACACGCCCGCCTCGACTGCAACCCCCGCCGCCAACCGGCCCTTTGCTCTGCGGCGCCGCCATGCATCCCCATGGTCCCGGCAAGCGCACCAAAAATCCCGCATTTTCTGCGCGTTTCTGCCACAACTGCGGCTGCGCACAAAGCTTTTTTGCCATAGCGCCTGCGCACATGCCGTTTCGCCTTGCTTCTTGTCCGTGGCATCCACTTGTCCGCCCCGCGCCGCACCAGTGAACGTGCGATCTGCCTTTCGGCCAGACCAGCGGGCGCTTTTCCATCCCTACGTGGGGCGGCGCGTTGTCCAAAGCGGCTTGTGCCTGTCTGCCTGCGTCTTCGGAGCTGCCGCCGCCTGATTTGCCTTGGGCTGCCGCGACGATTTGGCTGTTTCCAGGCGTTTGTGCCACTTCCCAAAACTTTTGAAAGGAGCGGATGCCTTTGATCGCCTCGCTCAAACGCGCCATCTCGCGCATCCTCTTTCCCGACCTCACGGCGCTGCACTGGCGCTGTTACCGCAAGGCGTTGACGGCAAAGGGGCTGCGCGGTTCGATTTTGCGCACGCGCGTGCGCCGTCTTCAGCGCAAGTTTTGCGCCGACGTGCCCATCAAAAAGGACATCACGCCCTTCACCACCCCACACGGGCTCTCGGGCATTTTTATTTCCAAGGGCGCCGTGATCGGGGAGGGCTGCACCCTGTTTCAGCAGGTGACAATCGGCTCCAACACGCTGCAAGGCAGCGCGCGATACGGCGCGCCCATTCTGGGGCGCAACGTCTATATCGGCGCGGGGGCCAAGATCATAGGCCGCGTCACGGTGGGGGACAATGTGCGCATTGGCGCAAACTGCGTTGTCGTGGACGACATCCCGCCCAACGCCACCGTCGTCATGGAAAAGCCGCGCATTCTTCTGCGCGACGAACCTTTGGACAACACCTTTCATCCCTGGCCCGAACAGTGACCCTCCAGCAGCCCTTTCGCGCGCCCGTGCTTGCGTCTCTGTCTGGAGCCGGCGGACGCACGCCTTTTGGGCGCGCCCGACTCTTTCGCATCGGGCCGGAGTCGCACACAACGAAAGGGCAGCGCCCCGCGCCTTGTGGGTTTCGAAAATCTGCCATCAGATCTTTCGCCAACCTCAACTCCATCTGATCTCCCAAAGCAGCAAAGCCGCTGCAATCTTCCCAGGTTTTTTTTACCCATATGCGATAAATCTTTTTTCTGTTTTGACTTTTGAATCGCCGGCAGGCATTGTACTACAACACCAAGGCTTCGGCCCTTTGACAAGGCCAAGCTGATCACCAGTGCTTAAAAATCTTTGCCGTGGGCCACCGAACCCTTCAGGTGAATGGCCGCTATATTCGTGACCATGGCACCCCCAATTATGGGGCCAAGGCCGCTTCCATGGCCGGGGCAGTGCCCATCCCCGGCCCGGAAAAGGGCACACAGGGCACCACAGGGGCCACGGCGGACCTTTTGACTGTGGGAACGGAAGTTGACCTTATCGGTAATCGGCATTATGCTTCTTCTTATGCAACGGCCGAGGGAAAACACTGTAAGGCTGGTCGAGCCAAAATTACCGCTGTGGCGGTTGGAAAGCCCCACCTCTATCATTGTGTAGCCGTGTCCGGTAAGGATTCCACGGTCTATGGGTGGGTGAAAGCCGAGGGCGTTCAGGCCGTCACCACCAACGCCATTCAGAAGGGCGATAGGGTGAAGGTGCTGAAGGCTACCACTTACTCCGGGGGTTCCTTCAAGGCGTATTTTGATGCTTATGATGTGATTCAAGTCAACGGTGATCAGGTGGTAATCGGGCAGGGGAAAACCGCCGTAAATTCGGCCAATCTTCAGGTGGTTTGACTTGTCGCCAGTATGTTGCTACCAACGCCCATCTCAGCCCATTTGAGTAACGCAGAAATTCAGCAAGTCCTTGAAATCCCTGCGTTTACTGGCGTTGAGAAAGTGCAAAAGCTATTGGATAACAAAAAGGGGCGGCCCTCAAAATGAGGGCCGCCTCTTTTGTTGCGCCAGCGTCTGCAAAACAAGTCAAAACTCGAGCAAAGGGGGAAGTTGTCAAATACCCTTCGGCTTTGTTCAGCCGGGCAGCTCGGAAAAGAGCTCCTCGCTTTGTCGTTTGCAGCTTTGCCGGTTACTTTGATGCCGTCATCCAGGTTCTTCTCTTCCATGGTCTTTCCAACGCCGCCCGGCCCTGTGCAAACCCCCTGTGAAATTTTCACAAGTTCTCCGCCGTCCGACCCTGTTTCAGACAGACTGCTTTTCCCGGCATTTGTGATGCGTTGGTCGTTCACCGACCCCTTGACAGACGCCGCACAATATCGTATGATAACTTTGCGTTTTTTAACGACAAAATCAAAAAGGAGACCTGTCTTTTGAACCGTAACTGTCCATCGGAGTTTGTCCGCTAGCCGGGAGGCTTGCGCAATCCAACTCCGCGCACCTCCCGGAAGGAGCGTCAACCCCTTCAGGAGGACACATGAACCGTGAAAACAAGCGCAAACAATACCAAAAAGGAACTTACAAAACACACCGCTGCGACGACGCATTCGAGTGCAAGCTCTGCGGCCGTCTCGTCACGCCTCAGGGCGCGGGCAGCGACCACCGCAACCACTGCCCCAATTGCCTGACCAGCCTCCACCTTGACGTGGAGCCCGGCGACCGCGCGGCCGACTGTGGCGGCATCATGGACCCCATCGGCGTTTGGGTGCGAAAGGGCGGCGAATGGGCTGTCATCCACCGTTGCAGGCGCTGTGGCGCGCTGTCGTCCAACCGCGTTGCGGCCGACGACAACCCCATGAAGCTCATGAGCATCGCCTTGAAACCGCTGTGTGACCCGCCTTTCCCGTTGGAGCGCATTGAGGAGATGACGGCGCTCATGGGCGGCGAAGGCAGTCTGATGAAATGACAGCGCCGGCGCCGGTCAAAAGCCCCATTCCCCAAATTTTGGAGATGCCCTGGCAAATCAAGTCAAAAACCGAGGGTGAGAAGCAACCTTGCTTTCTCACCCTCTTTTTGTTTTTATACAATGATACGTCGGCAGCTTTTTTAGGCTCGACGATCTGCCGCATGTTTGGACCACTGCCTGCAGGGGCCCTGCGCCGCGAAAGGAAAATACGATCAAGGACTGACGAGACGCGCGCAAAGCCATGTCTTCCTTTGATTTATCCTTTCTTTTCGGTCGCATTCTATCCGGTTGTAGATTTTTTCAGGCCATGAGGCCGTCTCTTGCCCGGCTTGTTGCCGGTAGCCGATACCAGATTCGATGTACGTTTTTTCCACGTATAGTTTTTGTCAAAAAAGGGGCTTTCGCGCGAGATCGGGTGCCATACCCTCTCTTTTTGCGGAGCAAGGCCGGGTCGCCGCAACTAAAGGAGGCTTTCGCGCGAAGATCGAGGTCTGCTTTGGCATAAGACCGGGGCCATACCCTCTCTTTTTGCGGAGCAAGGCCGTGTCGCCGCAACTGAAGGAGGCTTTCACGCGAAGACCGAGGTCTGCTTTGGCATAAGACCAAGGGCCTTGCCCTCTCTTTTTTGCGGCACGGTTGGGTCACCGCAACTGAAGGAGGCTTTCGCGCGAAGTGCTTTCGTGCATGCGAGATCCGAATAACCGCCTGTTTTTTTCTTTGCGGCCTTGGAGCCTCCCCGTTCTCAGCCGGGGATTTCTCCTTCTACGGGCAGCCCCTCTTGTGCGCACACCTCCTCACGCACTTCCCCCTGCGAGCTCTCCTCCGCTGTCATGGACAACGCTGCATGCGGTTTTGCGTCCGAGGGCGATTGCGGGAAAAAGAGACATTTTCTCCTGTAATAGTACCACCCCGTCAAAAGGTGGGTCACGATCATCGCGACGGCCAGCATCTGATCATAAGAATTGAGCGCCGCCGGCAGCTCGCACGCATTGGCCAGCACCTTCCATGTGTTCATCAGCAAAATGCCATACCAGCCAAAAGACTTGCATTTGACAAGGCCGTAGAGCAAAGCGCCCAGAACGCCCAGATTGATCACAGGAAGCAGCATCACGCGGATGGATATCCCCAGTTCCGGATTCACGCCTGCAAGAACAATTGCAATGAAAAGGATGAGGATGTTGAGCGGCAAGAGGAACCAGGTGATAAATCCATGATAGTTCATCGGGATCTGCTCCTGCCGTGTATACGGACGAAAACGGTTGCTCATAAAAAACCTTCCTTTCCTGTTCGCGCAACGGCCGTTGCTCCTGTGCGCCTGCCGCCGCGCTATTTTGTTTTTGCAAAGCGTCCGCCGAGCGGCTCATCTTTGCCGATCCGGAATGAGCGGGCACAACATAGAATCCTTTTTAATTTTTTTGCTCATTTTTGCGATCGAGCAGCTTGTTGTTGTACCACATGCCGACAAGCCCCATCACGCCAACTAAGGCATAGATGAATATCGACAGCACAAAATTGCCCTGCGCCAGATTGCTGCCCACCAGCGTGGACGACAAAATCGAGGGAATGCGCGCAAGGCTGGAGAGCAGCAAAAACCTGACCAAAGACAGGCGCGTAAAGGGGACAAAATAGGTCAACGCGTCCTTGGGCGTTCCGGGGATGAAAAACAACCAGAAGACAACGGCCTCGAGCCGCCCCTCTTTTTTGAGAAATTGCAGCCGCCGGAAGTTTTTGCGCGAGAGCAGGTTTTCAATGACCTCGTAGCCCAGCGCGCGCCAGCAGAAAAATGATGATGCTGCCCAGTGTCACGCCCGCCATGCAGATGGCAAAACCGCCAAAGGTTCCAAACAGCGCGCCCCCCATCACCTCAAAAAACTCCCCGGGGATGATAAAGCTCACCACCTGCGCGATCTGAAGCAGCAAAAAGAAGAGCACACCCAAGGCCCCCATATCCTGTACCGAGGCGACAAAGTGCGCTCTGCCCTCCTGCGTGGCGAGTTGCACCATGCGGGGCAGGAAAAAGAGCCCCGACGCCAGCGTCACTGCGAAAAACAGGAGAAAAAAGACAAATTTTACCCGGCCGGCACGCGAGGCGCGCCCCGGTTGCTCCAGGGGCGCCGCCAGGTGTGTCGTCTCGTCTTGATCGTCATGATGCTGCATGTCAAAGCCCATGAAAAGCTCCTTTTCATTCTGTCTGTGCCGGGCGATTCTGATGGTCTATACCATGCCAAACATCAGAAAGCCCACGGTGTTGATGGCAAAGTTGGAAAACATGTGGATCAGCCAGGAGTTGTAGATGTTGTCGCTTTTTGAGTCGACCCAGTTGAAAAGCAGCCCAGCCACAAACAAACTGAGCAGCAGCAGCAAAAAAATCCAGAGCTTGAACCAGCTTGCCATGATGACAAAGTGATACAAAGAGAAGGCCAGCGCGCTCACACAGGCCGCAATGCGCTCGGGCACCGCGCGCCGCAGCGACAAAAAGGCAAATCCCCGAAAGAAAATCTCCTCCAAAAGGGAGTTGAAAAAACTGATGTACAAAGAGACAAACAAAAAATTGTCTCTGCTGATGCTGCTGTCCTGTGTCAGCGATAAGGCGATGTGGGAGAGGTCGATGTGCGAGCGAAAGAAGAAAAAGCTGCCCAAAATAAACCCGTAAATCACAAGGCCGCCGCCGGTGGCGATCAGAAGCTGGCGCACGCTGGGCTTTTGAAACATGTCGAGCATGCGCGCTTCGCGGTTGCAAAGCTGAAAGAGCGTGATGCATGCCACAAAGAGCGTGATCTTGCACACCGACTTGATGAGATAGGGCGGGCGATATCCCACTTCGATAAAGCAGATGAACAGACACCCCAAAATCATGAAGGTGATGGACTGCAGGCCGCTGCCGTAGGGCGCGTGCTGCAGCGCGCGGCGGCTGACGTAAAACAACAGGCCCACCACGCACAGCAGCACCACCAGCAGCGTGTTGACGGCCAGCACCTGCACTTCGGGCTGTTCCATGAGCTCCTCCGCCACGTCGACGGCGGAATCCACCAGCTCGGCAGCCATCGCGGGGATCGCGGCGGCGGACTGGGCCACGCGGTCGAGCGCTACTGCGGCGCGTTCAGGCAGTTGCGAGGCCTGCTCGAGTATGTCGAGCAGGCCCGCCTGTATGGAAAAGACTGTCACTGCTTGGCACACTCCGCTACGGAGGCCACCATGCCTGCCAGAGCCTGAATTTCACTGGGGATGATGAGCTTGGTCGCCTGCCCGTCGGCCGCCTGCGCAAAGGCCTCCAGCGACTTGAGCTTGATGACGGCGTCGGTCGGGGCGGCGGCGTTGAGCAGGGCAATGGAATCCGCCAGCGCCTTTTGCACCGTGAGAATGGCCTCGGCCTCGCCCTCGGCCTCGCGGATCTTGGTGATCTTGCTGGCGTCGGCCCTCAAAATGGCAGACTGCTTTTCACCCTCGGCCACCAGAATCTGCGACTGCTTTTCGCCCTCGGCCTGCAAGATGGCCTGACGGCGTTCGCGCTCGGCCTTCATCTGCTTTTCCATGGCGTCCTGAATCTCGCGCGGCGGCAGGATGTTCTTGAGCTCCACGCGGTTGACGCGAATGCCCCATGCGTCGGTGGCTTCGTCGAGAATGATTCTCATGCGGCCGTTGATGTGGTCGCGGCTGGTCAGCGTCTCGTCGAGCTCGAGGTCGCCGATGATGTTACGCAGGGTGGTCGCCGTCAGGTTCTCAATGGCGGCCATGGGCACCTCCACGCCGTAGGTGTAGAGCTTGGGGTCGATGATCTGGAAATAGACGATGGTGTCGATCTGCATCGTGACGTTGTCCTTGGTGATAACGGGCTGGGGCGGAAAGTCCACCACCTGCTCTTTGAGCGACACCTTTTTGGCCACGCGGTCGATGATCGGAATCTTAAAGTGGACGCCGACGCTCCAGGTGACGCGGTAGGCTCCCAGCCGCTCCACCACATAGGCCCGCGCCTGTGGGACAATCTGGACGGTGGAGAACAGGACAAGCAGGGCAAAAACGATCCATAACGCTGCAGTGATGATGGGTGGCATTTTTGAGCTCCTTTCTAAATCAGGCGGCCGGACGGCCTCTTTCGAAAGCCGGACGCTGCCGGCGTCCCTGTCGGGCGGACAGGGCATTCACATGTCATTATTGTACCACAGGAAATACAAAAATTCAACGAGACAACACCCGCGCAAGGCACGGCTTTTTTGCCCGCGCATTCTCACAACCCCATGCGGCGGGGCTTTTGGGCGGCCGGGGATTCCAGAATATGCCGCTTTGTCTCAACTGCATCAGGAGCTTGCATCCAACCGGGATATCCCGGGGGCCCTGCCGTCATAGGCGCGGGCGGCCTTTCTCGGAAACTTCGAGGGCAAAGGGACGGCTACAGGCTAACGGCGAGGGGGGAGGAGGCCCCTCCAAGTACAAACGCAGCCGCGGCGGGGTGCCGGGCCTTGTCAGGGTGAAAACGAAGGAACGCCCAGCGATGCGAATGGCGGTCACAGGCGACCCTGCGCGACAGCGGCGGGGTGCCGGGCTTTGTCAAAAATGCGCGAAGCCAGCGCAAAGGCGGCGACTCAGGCGGCGACTGGGAGAGGAGTGTTAAAAATCAAAATCCTCCGTCGCTATTCGGATATCCCCCAGCGGGGCAGCCAGTCAGATCTGTCCACGCAATACCCAAGGCTTGCGAACTCTCCCGACAAGGGCACTCGTCTTCTTTTTGACCTGTGCTGCTAAGCCGTTCTATCCGATTCGCCGGCCTGTCTCCTGCACGTCTTGTCGTCGACGCCCCAGCGCCGTGCTCGCGGCGGCGGGGCGATTCGTCGCGGAGCGTTGCCTGCGCTTCGGCAGACCTGTGTGCGGTGTGAACGGCATCCCGCTTCGCATCAGATGGGCCATACAGGAAAAAGGGGAGGGCATACTGCAAAGGCGCATTCAAACGAAAGGGCTGTTTTCTGCTGCGGGGCGCATTCGAAGAAGGGCTGTTTTTGCGGTTGTCTCCCGTGCGACAGGATCAAAGTGCGTCCCATTCACTTCAACCATCCAGCATCTCCGATCCCTTGCCCGCTCAAACAGGGCAAGCGGCCTCAAAAGGATTGTGCGGCGACAGCAGGCCGCTTTTATAACGATGCCGCGGGCAACCAGTCATCCCCGCTGCATCAAAGGGCTGCGACCCTGTTTTAGACGCCCATCCCTTCTCTCTTTCTGTTTTTTATCCTTTTGAAAAATTTTCTGATATTCTTTCCAATTCGACGATCTGAAATGCCCGATATCCGAAAAATATTTTTAATTCTTGTCAGTTCATTCTTGTATCACCTTTTTGCTTGTGGTACACTGAATTTGTGCCGCACTGCAAGCCCGCTTATGGTACATCGCGCACTCGACTACGCGCCTATGGCGCTCGCTTGAAAGGCTGGTGCTCTCTATGGAACAGACGACTCGAAAAAGCCCTCCCTTTTTCTATGGCTGGGTGGTTGTTCTCGGATGCATGTTCATCCAGGCAGCCGCCGTCGGCATCCTCTCGAACACGCTGTCGGCCTTTATCGTGCCCTGCTCAACCGATCTGCAGGTGGGCCGCGCCACCTTTACCATGTACACCTCTTTTGGCATGGTGTCGGGGCTTGTAATGGCGCCCTTTTGGGGCGAATTTTTCAAAAACCGCCGCTTCAAACCCTTCATGTTGCTTGGCTGTCTGCTCATCACGGGCTGCATGTGGTGCTATTCTTTGGCCACAAGCGTGTATCACTTTTACATCATCGCCGCGGTCAAGGGCGTGTTCCAGGGGCTTTTGATGGGCGTGCCCATTCCGAGAATTCTCTCCAACTGGTTCATTTCGCGGCGCGGTTTCGCCATGGGCATGGCGCTGGCCGGCTCGGGGCTGGCCGGCTCGATCATGACGCCCATTGTCACGGCGACCATCGGAAACGCCGGATGGCGCGCCGGCTTTCGTCAGCTCACCGTTTTGTTTTTCCTCATCACCATCCCTGTGATTTTGCTGCTCATCAAGGAGCGCCCCTCCGACGTGGGACAAAAACCCCTTGGGTGGGACACCGTGCCCACCACGCCGACGGGGGAGAGCGCCCGGGTATCGGGGATGACGCGCGCGCAGGCTTTTCGTTCCAAGACCTACTGGTGCTATGTGATCGCCCTGTTTCTCACCCAGCTCTGCGGCATGGGGCTTCAAAACAACATCATCGGCTATCTGACCGACGTGGGCTTCGACGCCATGTATGCCGCCAAGATCTTCTCGCTCATGATGCTCATCCTCGTGCCGGGTAAAATCGTGCTGGGCAGCGTCTACGACCGGTTTGGCATCCGCATTGGCACCATCATCATCACGGCCACGCTCTCGATCTCCGCCCTGCTGCTTGCAGTTTCGGTGCGATCTCCCATCCCGCTCATCTTTGCCGTGGTCTTCGGCTTTGGAGACGCCATTCAGACCATGCAGCTTCCCTATATGACCGGCCGCCTCATGGGGGAGCGGGAGTACACCCGGATCTACGACGTCTGCCAGCCTTTCACCAGCATGGGCAGCGCCATCGGGGTGCCGCTGACCGCCGCGGTGCGCGACGTCTCCGGCTCCTATGTGCCTGCCTTTCTGACCATTGCAGGGCTTGCCATTGTCGTCATGGCGCTTGAGCTTGCCGCCATCCGCTTTTCCAAAAAAGAGGTCGAAGCCTGCGACGAGATCAACGATGCGCAACCCCTTGCAGTGCCGACCCCTTGAGCCCTTCCGCCCCGGCGAAACCCGTTCCCCTTGTTTTTGTTTTCCCGATGGAAGTTGAGAGATTTGGCCTCGGTCAACCACCGGATTTCCCCTCAAACAGCGACGCCTGAAAAGAGCCTGGGCGGGCGGCAGCCGCTCTTTGCGGGTCAATCCTTTTGAGACCGTGCGCTCAAACGCTTTTTGCATTGTGGCGTCAGCCCCTGTTTTGGGTTGGTCTCAACCCCTGCTCTAATGCTGGGTGCTATCGTTTACAGCATGTTTTCTCCCTATGTAACCGATATAACAGGCCGGAAAGCCCGCTTTCGATCGCCGCTGCGCCGTCGACATTTCTGTACAACGTGACCGGCAGACCCGGCAGACCTTTGCACCCAGGCAAGCGGCTTCAATTCGCAAGGCCGGGCAAAGTAACGCTTGCCGAAGCCGGGCGGCGCCTTGGCCTTTATTTCAATCAAAAACTTCCTTGAAAATCTCTTGCTATTCTCAAGTATAGTTGCTACACTGAGGGCGCGCCGATCCTGGCGCACCCTTTTTTGTCGCGCCGGATGCGCTGCGCATCGCGACGCCGCTGCATTTCTCCAAAGGGCCCATCTGCTTTGACGCCTCGAGAATGGCAGCGGCCCGGCCGTGGCAGCCATGGCGACTCCCGCCTAACATGGTCTTTTCTTTTCATTCCATTTTAGAAAGGTGCGATTTTTTTGCAGCAACAACGTCATGCCCCTCGTTTTTTCTATGGGTGGGTGGTGGTGTTCGGCTGCCTGTGCATCCAGGCCGCCGCCATCGGCATCATCCAAAATACGCTTTCCGCTTTCATCGTGCCCTGCTCGACCGATTTTGGCGTCACCCGCTCGGTGTTTACGCTCTACTCCTCCTTTTCAACCTTCGCAGGGCTCTTGATGGCCCCCATCTGGGGAGAGTATTTCAAAGACCACCGATTCAAAAACGTCATGCTGGTCGGCTGCCTCATCATCGGCGCCTGTATGTTCGGCTATTCCATCGCCACAAACGTCTATTGGTTTTATGTGATCGGCGCGATCAAGGGCATCTTTCAGGGCATGCTGATCGGCGTGCCGGTGCCCAAAATTTTGTCCAACTGGTTCGTGGAAAAGCGCGGCCTTGCCATGGGCATTGCGCTGGCAGGCTCGGGGCTCGCGGGCTCGATCATGACGCCCATCGTCACGGCGACCATCGGAAGCGCCGGCTGGCGCGCCGGCTTTGTGCAGCTTGCCGTCGTCTATCTTGTCATTACAATACCCATCATTCTCTTTGTCATCAAAGAGACCCCCGAGGAGATGGGACAAAAGGCGCTGGGGTGGGACAGCGTGCCGACGGCGCCTGCGGGCGAGCCGCGCCATCTGTCCGGCATGACGCGCGCGCAGGCCTTTCGCTCCAAAACCTTCTGGTTTTACGGCGGCGCGCTCTTTCTCACCGAGGTTTGCAGCATGGGTCTTCAAAACAACCTGATCGCCTATCTCACAGACCTTGGCTACACCTCCATGTATGCCGCCAAAATCTTCTCGACTATGATGGCGGTTTTGGTGGTTGGCAAAATCGTGCTGGGCCGCGTGTATGACCGCTTTGGGATGAAGACGGGTTCTGTCATGCTTTTTTCTCTCATGGCCCTGTCGGGCGCGCTGCTGTGCGCCGCCTCGCGCTCTCCCATCCCCATGGTGTTTGCCGTTGTCTTTGGTTTTGCCAACGCCGCCCCCACCATGCAGCCCCCTTACATGACGGGCCGACTGCTCGGAGAGCGTGAATACTCCCGCATCTACGGCGTCTGCCAGGTGTTCGACAGGCTGGGCGTCACGCTGGGCATGCCTGTCACCGCCGCCATCCGCGATATCACAGGCTCCTATGTGCCTGTCTTTGCAGCGGTGTCGATCTGCTCCATGCTTGTGCTCGCGCTCATGCTGGCGGCCATTCGCAGCGCCCCCGTTGAAGTCGCCAGATGCGACGCTGTCAACGACGCCGCTGCGACAACTGCACAATAACCGTTCAATAGTCCGTAAAAAGGCCGGGCCTCGTTTTGCAAGAGGTCCGGCCTTTGTCTTGTGTCGTGGCCAAGGGGCTTTGACCCCAAGGCGTTCGACAGCGAGCCACGGCGTCAGGGTGCGCATTTTTTTGGAGCTCTACCGGGCCCACATCCTTCGCGTCCGCCGCGGCCAACCGACTTGGGCCCGGTCATCCAAAAAGGGGCTTGACACGGTGTCCACTTAAATGCCAAGGCGTTGTTTAGCATGAGGGGACGGCTGGCGCTGCGCGCCCACTGTTTGGGGAGAGAGGAGAAAGCGAGCCACGGCGATGCCGCCCGCGCCCCACCCCCTCATCGGGGAGGCCCTGTCGGTAAGCCCGCGCCACCCTCCCTCATCGGGGGAGGGCCTGTCGGTAAGCCCGCGCCACGCCCCTCATCGGGGGAGAGCCCCGTCGGTGTAGCCCACGCCGCACCCCTCATCGGGGAGGGCCTATCGGTGAAGCCCGCGCCGCACCCCTCATCGGGGAGGGCCTGTCGGTGAAGCCCGCGCCGCACCCCTCATCGGGGAGGGCCTTTCGGTGTAGCCCGCGCCACCCTCCCTCATCGGGGGAGGGCCTGTCGGTAAGCCCGCGCCACG
>CABRXB010000006.1 GCA_902474785.1 uncultured Eubacteriales bacterium
AGCTCAAAGCCATAGTCCTCAAGAATGGACAGGCCGTTTTGATAGGCCTTGTCGCTGAGGTGGTGGACGGCCTCTCTCATGTAGACGCTGCCCATCCCCTCAAGGCCGGGCAGGGCCTTGATCTGCTCCAAGGCGGCGTCTGTTACCCCGTCGAGCACGGCAGTTCCGGGGGAGACTCCCCGCACGGAGACATCGGAGATGATGAAGTCGCTGACCACTCTGTTTGAGAGGTATTTATCCATGTCAAAACCCGTGACCATGGTATAGGTGCCGTTTAACAGCACCATGGAGAGTGTGAGCGAGAGCACGACCAGCAGGGTCTTGCGGCGGTCGCGCCGCAGGCCCGCCACCGCCATGCTCCAGGGGGTGAGCTTGCCGGTCTTCTTGGAAGCGCCGGGCACGCTGGACACCCCCGTATGGCGCACGGCCTCGATGGGAGACACCTTTGCCGCAAGGCGGCAGGGGCGGATGCAGGAGACCCAGACGGTCAGCAGCGCAAACAGCGCGCCCCCCACAAAGATCACAGGGCTTGCCGACAGCGAGAAGTTCTCCGAAAAGGTGGAGGCGCCCATCACGGCGGGCACCAGAAACGCGCCGCACGCATAGCCCGCCGCAAGCCCGAGCGGGATGCCAAAGACGCACAGCAGCAGGGCCTGGCGGTGCACCAGGCTGCGCAGCTGCCGGCTGGTGGTGCCGACCGTCTTGAGCAGGCCGTAAAAGCGGATGTCGCGCGAAACAGACAGGTAGAAGATGTTGTAGATGATGAGCGTGCCCGAGAGCAGCACCAGCGCCAGCACGCCCGCGATGAGCAGCAGCGACGCCGCGTCGATCTCGGCCGACATGTAGGCCCAGTTGACGCCTGAGTTGACAAGCTGAGGGTCAAAGCCGCAGCGCTGCATGAGGGCATCCACCTGCGCGCCGATGTTCCAGGAGGTGGAAAAGAAAAAAGAGGGGTTGAGGCTGCCCGCCATAAAGGAGGGATCGCTTGTGCCCAGCTCATAGAGGGGCACGGTGAGCGGCGGCGCCACGCGCTCGCAGTATTCTCTTGAAAGGTAGACCTCATTTGCCGCCAGCGCAACGTCGGCCTCATAGAAACCGCACAGGGTGAAGGTCTCGTGGTAGGTCACGCCCCTTGCGGTGAACTGCAAGGGAAGCTGCGCCCCGATCTCGTGGGGCACGCCCAGCGCGTCGAGCACGGCGGTGGAGGCGCAGGCCTCAAGCCCGCTCTCGGGCAGACGACCCGTGGTCGGATAGCTGAAGCCCCACCTTGCCGCCTTTTCCTCGGTCCAGCGGATCTCGGTGTAGGTCTTGTTGAGTTCGGGGTTTTCGCCAAAGCCGATGATGATGTTGTAGGAGAGATCGACGAGTTTTTTGTCTTCCTTTAAAGTGTCATATTGCTCCTGTGTGAGAAATTTGAAGCCGCCGTGCGCCGAGGTGCCCACCTGACGCATGGTGGCCTGTTGCAGCGTGTCCATCATGCTCGAGCTCACCGTGAACACCGCTGTGAAGAGCATGGCGGTCAGCGCAATGGCCAAGATCGCCATGACGTTGCGCGAGCGGTTTTGCCGCAGGCTGCCGCGCGCCAGCGCGCGCATGGTCTGTTTGTTCTTCACGCGCATGTCAAACGCCCTCCCCCACAATGCGCCCGTCTTCGATGCGCACAATGCGGTCGGCGAGCTGGGCGATCTCCTCGTTGTGGGTGATCATCACAATGGTCTGGGAGAATTTCTCCCCCGTCACCTTGAGCACCGAGAGCACGTCCTGGCTGGTGCGGCTGTCGAGGTTGCCTGTGGGCTCGTCGGCCAGCAGGATGGCGGGCTTTGCGGCAAGGGCTCTGGCGATGGCCACGCGCTGCTGCTGGCCGCCCGAGAGGTTGCCGGGCAGATTGTCCACCTTTTGCTCAAGCCCCAGCAGGTGAATGAGCTCTTGCAGATAGTCTTGGTCGGGCGTCTTGCCGTCGAGACCGATGGGCAGCGTGATGTTTTCCATCACGTTGAGCACCGGCACGAGGTTGTAGTTTTGAAAGACAAAACCGATCTTGCGGCGGCGAAAAATGGTGAGCTCCTCGTCGGTTAGCGTCGACAGCTCCCGCCCCTCGACCAGCACGCTTCCCGAAGTGGGGCGGTCGAGTGCGCCGAGCATGTGCAGCAGGGTGGACTTGCCGCTGCCCGAGGTGCCGACAATGGCCACAAACTGGCCCTGCTCCACGTCGAGGTTGACCCCGTCGAGCGCATGCACGGCGGTGTCGCCCGTTCCGTAGATCTTGGTGAGGTTTTGCGTCTGTAAAATGGTCATAACCTGCGACTCCTTTTGTCCTGGGAATTTTGAGAGAAGGGCCCCTTTGGGCGAAAGAAAGAAGTGGCCGCAAAAGGAATTCTCTCCCCTTTGCGGCCATTGTATCATGCAAATCTTTCAAGCGTCTTTCAAGAGCGCACAAAATTGTGACACAATGGAAAGAAGCTGATGCGGCCTTGTCCGCAGGACAGATCACGATAGGAGGTTGCCGCCCCCGCGGGCAGCATGCTGCCTTGCGGCCGATTCCCCTTGCGACTGCTCCGCAGGGTTGATCCGTCCGCTCCGAGATCGTCACTGCGGAATTCAAGGGAACCTGCGTCCCGCGGGTTCCCTTTTCTACCCATGGCAGCCGCGGCGTTGGAAGCACCGCTTTTTCAACCGCCGCTTTTTTCCGCCCTTGGAAGGTAGAGGGAAAAACAGGCCCCCTGCCCCGGCTTTGAGCGCACCTGCAAATAGCCGCCCTGGGCCAAAACGATCTCGCGCGCCAGATAAAGCCCAAGGCCCACGCCCTCGGTCTCCTGCGCAAGAGCGCCGCGATAAAAGCGGGCAAAGACGCGCGACTGCTCCGCCTCCGGGATGCCAGAGCCGGTGTCTGCCACGTCAATACGGCAGAAGAGTTCAAAGCAGGTGGCGCGCAGGCAAACGCGGCCGCCGGCGGGCGTGTATTTCACGGCGTTGTCCACCAGGTTGAAAAGGGCCTCTGCCGTCCAGTGTCCGTCAAACAGCGCAATTGCATCGGTGGGCTCCACCTGCAAGGTCAGATTCTTTTTCTCGGCCTGCGGGCCCATCTGCGCCGCGGCCTGGGCGAGCAGCGCGGCTACGGGCTGGACTTTTGGCTGCATGACAAAGATGCCCGCCTCCAGCCGCGAGAGCTTGACCAGCGCGTCGATGAGAAAGCGCAGCTTGTCCGTCTGCTCGAGCAGGGCGGCGGCGCAGGCGTGGCTCTGTTGGTCGAGCGGAGCTTCGGCCAGCAGCTCGGCATAGAGCGAGATGTTTGAAATGGGGGTTTTGGTCTGGTGGGAGATGTCGCTGATCAGGGTTTTGATGCGCGCCTGCTCCTGCGCCAGGCGGTCGGCCGTCAGCGCGTCGACGCGCAGGTAGTCGGCGAGCTGGGCCTCGAGCGCCGAGGGGAGCTCTTCGTCGAAGGAGAGATCCTGGGCGCCGCCGTTCATGGCGCGTTCGACCATGGCGCGGCAGCGGTTTAAAATGGCCTCGGTGCGCCGCCTTTGCCAAAGGGCGGCCGAAAGAGCGACAAGCCCCAGCGCGCAAAGGGCTGCGCCCAGAAAAGAAAACGATCTCATGGGCTCACCGCCCAGGTGTAGCCAATGCCGTAGACCGTCTTGATGTAGACGGGACTTGATGGGTTGTCCTCGAGCTTGTCTCGCAGCCGGCGCACGCTGACCGACAGAGCGTTTTCCTCTACAGAGTCGGCCTCGTGCGCCCAAACGCCTTCGATCAGGCGGTCGCGCGTCATGACGATGCCGCGGTTTTCGACCAGCAGCCGCAGCAGCCGCTGCTCGGTTTTGCTGAGCTCCACCGGCTGGCATTCTTTTGAAAAACGCATCTGCTCAAAGTCAAACACAAAGGAGTCGATGGAAAAGGGCGCCCTTTGTGAAAGACGTCGGCGCAGCAGCGCATGCACTTTGGCGCGCAGCACCGCGAGGCTGAAGGGTTTGGTCACGTAGTCGTCGGCCCCGAGTTCCAGCCCCGTGACGATATCGGTCTCGAGGTCGTTGGCGGTTAGCACCAGCAGCGCAGGGCCTTTTTGCAAATGGAGTTGTTGTAACAGCGAGAGGCCGTTTCCGTCGGGCAAATTGAGGTCGAGCAGCACGAGGTCAAAGGGCTGGCCTGCCAGAAGCTCTCTTGCCTGCGCCAGCGTGTAGGCGCAGGCAAGCGTCACGTCGCCGCTTTGCAGCGCCAGCGTGATGCCGGTGCTCAGAGCCCGATCGTCCTCCACAATGAGAATGTGATTCATGGGCACGCCGTTCCTTTCTGAAAAGCGCCCGGAAAAATGGCGCTTTGTTTTTTTCAGTATACCACAAAAGGCATGAAGGTAACAGGGCGACGGGCAAGTCCTCGCTCCGGGCGCTGCGGCGCTGCGGCAGAGCGCGCCCCAAACGCGCCCCGCGAAAAGCAAAACAGGACAAGGGGAAAGGGGGCGTTGTCTCCCGCGGGGAGAGGAGAGATTTTTTTCAAGACCAGCCGCGACAAAAGTCTTGACGACCAATGAAAAACGCAAGGGCTTTTGCGGCGTTTATTGAAACTGAAAGGGTTGCGCTGCGCATCATGGTCCAATCGTTGTTGAGCGTTTTCCGGGCATTTGACAGATGGCGTCGGCTACAATATACTGGGGTCAAAAGAAGGCGCGCACACCGGCGCATGGCGCTTAACGCTTGTCAGGGCAACGGGAGAAAAGGGCGAGCCAAAGCTGACTGAGCGGGCCTTTTGACGCAAGAGGACGAAAGGCGCCCCTTCAAAAAAAGAAAAACAGCTCGGCTTTTTGTTCCAGTATTCTGAAAAAAGTGGGCTGCGACTTAGGCGGCGGCAGAGGACGAGGGGGCGCGCGGCGCCGCGGGTAAGGTATGGGCTTATCTGGCGAGGGCCACGGCGCGGTCAAGAAAAACGCCGACAAGAGGCGGCCCGATGTTCACAGCTCAAGCGGACAGGGCCGCCTTTTTTCTCTCAAAGCTGCCGCAAACACGCTGCAGGTAAAACGGCAAAAAGTACGCGGCCGCGTTTGACGCGTTGCGGCTGTCCGGTTGCGGCTCTGTCGCCCGGCGCGCCGAAGATGCTCGACCCAAACGGCGCGTTTTTTAGAGACGACAACATGTGTTCTGGCGCAACGTGCGAAAGCGCGGCGGCGCCCTTGCATTGCTGTGGGCAGAAAAGGAGTAGACGATGAAACAACGTGTTTTGAAGCGGGCGCTGTGTGCATTGTGCGCCCTGTTCGCGCTGCTGGCGCTGCCAGGCGGCGCGGTGGCGGCGCGGGCGCCGATCCCGACGCCCTTTGTGGGCGCGAGCGTTGCAAACCGTGCGCTGCCCTGCGGGGTGGGCTTTGCGCTTTCGCGCACACAAAAGGAGCGAATGAGGTCGCTTTTGGAGCAAATCCCGGGCAAAGAGCTGCCAAGCAGAGGGGAAAAGAACCCGCCCCCCACGCCGCAGCAGAGGGCGCAGGCCTGGCTTTCCGTTTTGAGCGACAGGCAAAAGGTGGGGCAGCTTTTGCTGGCCCGCTTTCCCCTCTCGGGCGCGCCGGCGCTCGCAGACAGGCTCGAGCTGGGGGGCTATCTGCTCTTTGCAAGGGATGTGGCGGATCTGACGCCCGACGCCCTGCGCGCCCTGCTTGAGAGCTGCCAGAGCCAGACGCTCGTCCCCATGCTCATGGGGGTGGACGAGGAAGGCGGGCAGGTGGTGCGCGTCAGCCGTTACCGCCAGTATCGCGAAAGCCCCTTCCCCTCTCCGCGCAGCCTGCTGTCGAAAGGGGGGCTGGACGCCGTGGAGCGCGACGCAAGGGAAAAGGCGCAGCTTTTGCTGTCTTTGGGTCTGAATCTCAACCTGGGCCCCGTGTGCGACATTGCAGGCGACAAAAACGCCTTTTTGTATGCGCGCTCGGCGGGCGACGACGCGGCCTCTGTCAGCGATTTTGTGCGGCAGGTCGTGCAGAGCAGCCGAGAGGAGGGGCTTGGCTGCGTGCTCAAGCATTTCCCGGGGTATGGCAACAATGCCGACACCCATGTGGGGAAGGCGGTCGACGAACGGCCCTATGAGAGCTTTGTGCAGCGCGACTTTCTGCCCTTTGAGGCCGGCATCGCGGCGGGGGCGGGCGCCGTTATGGTGTCGCACAACACGGTGGCCTGTATGGACGCGCAGTTGCCGGCCTCGCTCTCGCCCGCGGTGCATGAGATCTTGCGCGGGCAGCTTCGCTTTGAGGGCGTCATTGTCACCGACGATCTGGCCATGGCCGCCGTTTCGCAGGGGGCCGACCAGGGGCAGCTTGCTGTGCAGGCGGTGCTGGCCGGCAACGATCTGCTGTGCACCAGCGATCCCGAGCAGGCTGCGGCGGCGCTGCTGGACGCGCTGGAACAGGGCAGACTTTCCGCCGAACGTCTGGATGAAGCCGTGACGCGGGTTCTGGTCTGGAAGCTCTCGCTGGGCCTGCTTTCATAGGGGAAAGAATGAAAGACCGCTCAGCTTTTGCCGGGGCAAAAATCTGTTTGAGCCGCTCGCATGTTGGAGCGTGCGCGGCGGCCGTGTGCCGCCGGAGCTGCGGCAGATCCACGGCTTGAAAGGGCGTACAACGTTTCCTCAAAGCGACAGAAAAGGCAAAAAGGGGCGACAGATGGGGCGCGCGAGAACCAAAAAGGGCGTCTCCTTAGGACAGGGGCGGCCACAGAAAGTGTGGAAAAGGGCGGTCAGAGATAAGCCGTCTGTCTTTACGAGCGGCAGACGCCAGGGTTCCTGGGGACAACAGAAGCGGGGGCCTCTTGCGTTGAGAGGCCCCCGCTGTTCTGTGGCGTTGTCATCCCTCACCGCAGAAAGCGGCGAATCAGGCGGCTTTTGAAGGGCGAGTAGGGCTGATAGCGAAGTGGCAGGTCGAGCAGCGTGGCGCTTTCGACCAGCGATTTGGGCCGGGAAAAGGCCGCAAAGCCGGCCGCGCCGTGGTAGCTGCCCATGCCGCTCTCCCCCACGCCGCCGAAGGGCAGGCGGTGGGAAGCCAGGTGGACAACCGTGTCGTTGACGCAGCCGCCCCCGAAAGAGAGCTTGTTTGTCATGCGTTCAATTTGGGCGCGATCTTCTGAAAAGAGGTAAAAGGCCAGCGGAGCGGGACGGGCCGACACAAAGGCGCACGCCTCCTCCTCCCCGGAGCAGGAGAGCACCGGCAAAATGGGGCCGAAGATCTCCTCTTTCATGAGGGGCGAAGCGGGATCTGGCGCATCGACCAGCGTGGGCGAGAGCCGCAGCTCTTCCCAGAGGCCGCCGCTGTAAATGCGCTGTCCCTCCAGCAGCCCGCGAAGGCGCGCGGCGTGCTTGGCGTTCACGATGCGCGGATAGTCCCGTCCAAAGGGAGCGCCGCCCGTCTGCCTGGAAAACTCCTCTTTGAGCAGGGGAAGCAGCGCGTCCTTGACGGCCTCGTGCGCCAGCACATAGTCGGGCGCCACACAGGTCTGCCCGGCGTTGAGCAGCTTCCCGAAGACGATGCGCCGTGCGGCGAGGCGCAGGTTGGCGCTGGCGTCGACGTAGACGGGGCTCTTGCCGCCCAGCTCGAGCACAACAGGCGTGAGGTGTCGCGCGGCGCGCTCGAGCACCAGGCGGCCCACCGTCTGCCCGCCGGTGAAGAAAATCATGTCATACCGCTGCTCGAGCAGGGCGGCATTTTGTTCGCGCCCGCCTTTGACCACAGTGACAAGGCGCGGGTCAAAGCTCTCTTCGATCATGCGGGAGAGAAGCGCGGCGCTCGCGGGCGCATAGGCCGACGGCTTGAGAACGGCCGTATTTCCCGCCGCCAGCGCAGCGGCAAGGGGCTGCAGCGTCAACAAGAAGGGGTAGTTCCACGGGCTCATGATAAGCGTGACGCCAAAGGGTGCGCGCAAAATGCGCGAGCGCGCTGGAAATTGGGCCAGCGGCGTTTTCACGCGCTGCGGCGCCGCGAGCTTTGGAAGTTCTTGGAGGAGGCAACGCAGCTCGCCAAGCACAAGACCGACCTCGGTGAGATAGGTCTCGTGCGACGACTTGTTCAAGTCGAGAGAAAGCGCCTGCGCAATGTCGGTTTGGTGCAGCGTGACGGTGTGGCGCAGGGCGAGCAGCGCCTTTTGACGCGCATGCAGCGGCAGCGTGGCCCCGCTTTGAAAGTGGGCGCGCTGGGCGGCAATCAGAAAGGGAAGTTCCATATAGCGCCTCCTTTGAAATGAGCTGCCCTCTGTGCCGGAGAGCGGGAAGAGCCCGTCAAACGGCAGAGGGCGCAAGGGGCAAGACCCCTGCTGACAGAAAAACGCGTTCAAGCGGTGGGCAAAGATGTGTGCGCGAAGTGCGGTCATGGCCGGCGGACCTGGCCTAGCAGGGCAACAAGGGCGAGTCGGCCTTTCAGCAAGGTTCAAAGAGTTCCGGCAAGTTCACAGACAATTTGCTTTGACGCAGGCGGTCGATACAGCGATGCGCGCCCGGGCTTTGGCTGCGGCTTAGAAAGCATCAAGACGGAAGGAATGTTTTGACCTGTTTCAAAGTCCGGGGCTATTCAAAAAACGAATTTTGCTGCCAAGCGGCAGCGTCCGCAAGAGACGGACAAAAAAGCCTGCTTTGACGCAGACGGTCTGACGGGGTCAGGAGCCCAGCCTTGGCCATAAGGCAGCGGTTCCAAAGATTTGAGGCGGGAGGACGCGCGCCCCCGGGAGCGCAAAGGAATCGGGGCGGTCAGACGATGGAGCAGCAATCCCCATAGGGGACAGGGCGCAGCGGACGGTCTATGAAGCAGCGATCCCCATAGGGGACAGGGCGCAGCGGACGGTCTATGAAGCAGAGCCCCTCATAGGGGACAGGGCGCAACGGAGGGCTTGATGCAGAAGTCTTTAGAAGCATTGCGAGATCAATGCGCGCCCGGCCCTGGCCGGGCGATTCAGCAAGACGGGCGTTCCCGAAACGACAGCGCCGCCAAAGACAAAACGCCGGCCCGAAACCGGGCCGGCGTTTTATGGCAAAGGGGTGTTCTGCGAGCACCTAGTCGGCCAGCACATAGACCTTCACCTTGCGGCGGCCAAAGGAGATGGCCTCCTCATAGGTTTCGAAAAAGAGGTCGATGCGGTTGCCCTTGATGGCGCCGCCCGTGTCCTCGGCCACGGCAAAGCCATAGCAGACGTTGCCGTTTGGATAGGTGATATACAGGCGGCTGCCCAGCGGGATGACCTTGGGATCAACCGCCACATAGCCCACCTGCACCGCCTTGCCCGAGGCCGTAACGTCGCCCCAATGCCCGCTCTCGCCATAGGTGTAGGCGGTGGCGGTCATGTCGAGCGCATAGGAATAGCGGGTGGCGGCCGATCTCGATGTGGCCACGGTGCCGCCCACGCCGTAGGCGACCACCGCAGTCACCGGCTGTTTGACAACCTCTTCGGACAAAACCACGCTTTCCACCAACGTGTCGCCCAAATAGCGGTTTTCCATGAGTGTGCGCATGAGGCCCTCTTCGCCTGCGGTGCGCTCCACAAAGGCACCTTCCGGCACGGCGGTGGAGGCCCCGCGCTGGACGGAAAAGGGCAGCGGCGTCTCTACCACCGTCGTCTCGCGGCGCATGCGGGTGAGCTCGATCTCGGCTTCTCTGGTGAGCAGCCGGTCAAAGGGCAGGTTGGCGGCATCGCCCTCGCGGATCTCAACGCCGGCCTGCGTAAAGATTTCGCCGACAGAGGCGCCATAGGTACGCACCACACAGGAGGCGCCGTCGGCCACGACGGTAACGGGGAATTTGCGGTGAATGAGAATGTTGAGCAGACGTCCGTTCTTCTCGGTGACCTCCATGAGATCGTCGGTCTCGGGAAGAAAGGCGCTGTTTTGTGCGATGACCAGCGGATCACAGCTCACGGTGGCCACCACGTCGCTTTCGCCATCCAGCCAAAGGGTGGCGAGGTTTGTCTGCAGCATGAGCGTGAGCAGCACCAGGGCCGTGACAGCGGCCAGAGCCGTGGGCGCAAATCGCCTCACGCGCTGCAACAGATGTTGTTTGTCAGTCAAAACCATACCTCCGTTAGTTTCAATGGTAAGAGCCTGCAAGATGCGCCATGGGCCCATCTTTTCTTTCCGGGGTGTTTGCAAGGACAAGGGCTCTATACACATTGTACCCTCTTTCGGTGTGGAAAAAACGGGGAGTGCCAGAGGGATTTGTAAATTTGTCCATCATGTTTTTGCCCGTTTCGGGGGAAATGGACAAATTGCGGGCAAAAGCGGCGTCGAAAATCGCCGCGCTTCAAACATGGGAAAAGGGGCGTTTTCACGCCCCTTTTTGATAACAGTGTAAATGATGCGGTGCGCCGGGGGCGTATGAGGGCAGTTGGGACGCGCTTGTTATCTCTTGGAGAACTGCGGCGCGCGACGGGCTGCCTTGAGGCCGTATTTCTTTCTCTCCTTCATGCGGGGGTCGCGGGTGAGAAAGCCTGCGGCTTTGAGAACGGGACGGTATTCGGGGCTGACCTGCAGCAGAGCACGGGAGAGCCCGTGACGGATGGCGCCGGCCTGACCCGACACGCCGCCGCCGCCCACCTTGACGATGAGGTCAAACTTGCCCAGCGTCTCGGTTGCCTCGAGCGGCTGACGGACGATGAGCTTGAGGGTCTCGAGGCCAAAATAATCGTCGATATCGCGACCGTTGATGGTGATCGCGCCGGTGCCGGGCAGAATGCGCACGCGGGCAACCGAGCTCTTGCGGCGGCCGGTTCCGTAGAAATAGGGCTTGGTATCGTACATCTTACTTCACTCCTCCTTCGATGACCTCGGGCTTTTGCGCGGCATGGGGGTGCTCGGCGCCGGCATAGACCTTCAGGCGCTTGAGGCTGTTGCGGCCGATGCTGTTTTTGGGCAGCATCCCCTTGACGGCCAGCATGACGGCCTGCTGCGGACGCTTGCTCATGAGGGTCTTATACTGAACCTCCTTGAGACCGCCCACATAACCGGAGTGGGTACGATAATACTTTTGGGTGAGTTTGTTGCCGGTGAGCACGACTTTTTCGGCGTTGACAACGACGACGAAGTCGCCGCAGTCGGCGTGGGGCGTGTAGTCGACCTTGTGCTTGCCGTTGAGAATGGCGGCGACATCGGCTGCGAGCCGACCCAAGGACTTGCCCTGGGCGTCGACAACGTACCACTTGCGCTCGATGGTGGCGGCATTGGCCATAAACGTGGACATTGAGTTGTTTCCTCCTTGTTTGGTGGTCACGAAAGACGAGTCCACAGCCAAACCACCGTCGCTGTCCGGCAAGGTGATGGCAGAAATCGTCGGTGCCTTGGCTATGGACTTGGCTTTTTTCGTGCCGGTTGCCGCAGGGCGCAGCTTGCCCAAGGTGCGGCTTTCTCATTATATCGGCCAAAGGCGCCGTTGTCAAGGGAAAATCGCCAATTTTTGAAAATACGTCGCCAGATCTTGTGTTTTCTCGCTTTTTTGCGTCCGCACATCTTTTGTTCCAAGGGGCGGATGTGGTATACTGAAACCCGCAAATTTGAGCCAGAAAGACGATGGGAGGACTGTCATGCGCCAGCTTCAAAGCCTGATGCGACGCGCCGTTGCCGACTATGAGATGATCGCGCCGGGGGACTGTATCGGCATAGGTCTATCGGGGGGGAAGGATTCGCTGGCGCTGCTGGCGGGTCTTGCGGCGCTGCGCCGCTACTATCCGCACCCCTTTGAGCTGCAGGCGTTCACCATTGATTTGGGCTTTGACAAAGAGGCCGATTTTTCGGCGCTCGAGACCTTTTGCCGCGCGCTTGACGTCCCCTTTTGGCTCAAGCGCACCGAGATTGCAGATATCGTTTTTGAGCAAAGGCGTGAAAAGAATCCCTGTTCGCTGTGCGCCAAAATGCGGCGCGGCGCGCTGGGAGAGATGACGACAGAGAAGGGCTGCAACAAGCTGGCGCTTGGGCACCATCTTGACGACGCGGTGGAGACCCTTTTTTTGAACTTGTTTTATGAGGGCAGGCTGGGCTGCTTCGCCCCCGTCACCTGGCTGTCCAGGGTGGGGCTGACCGTCATCAGGCCATTGATCTATGTGGAGGAGCGCCAAATCCGCTCCCTTGTGCAAAGAGAAGGGTATCCGGTCTACCACAACCCCTGCTGCGCAAACGGCAACACCAAACGGCAGGAGATCAAGGAGCTGCTTGCCGGTCTGGAGCGCCAAAACCCCGGCCTGCGCACGCGCGCCATGGGCGCTCTGCAACGCGCGGGGCTCGACGGCTGGCAAGAGCCGCAGATCGGCAGAAAGGCGTAGCCATGCCTGGGGGGATCGCTTGTGCAGCAAAGGCGACACCTGCGCAGTGCAAATTCACGCGGCCCCTTTTTATTTAGGAGAACAATGCTGGAAAACAAGCGGAGTTTCGCGCCGATCAGGAGAGCCCGGCAGCGCATGCGCCGCTTGTGATTGGCGCAATTGCAGCTCGTTGCGAGCCGTTTTTGTCGTTGCGGTCCCCGACGCGGGGTGACGGCGGGGCGCATTTGCGCTGGCAAGGCAGGGCGTCGGCCTCCTTTTTCGACGCCGGCTTTGCGGCTGGCGCGGCCGGCGGCAGATCTTAGCGACAAACCCATGGAGAACAACGGCGAACACAAAAAGCGCCCTGATGCGCAGGTTTTTTGCAGCAAGGGCAGCAAAAACGCCAGGAGAGCAAACAAGCGCCCAAAGGCATATCTGGGCAAAGCCGCGGCCTTGTGGGAAAGCGCCCAAAAGCAACCGTCAATCCGCGCAAAACGCAGGGGACGACCAGCACAGTTGGAGGGGGAAAGGACATTGGGAAAGGCCGTTGTCGTCTACCAGTCGAAATACGGCAGCACAAAACAGTATGCGCAGTGGATCGCAGACGCGCTGAAGTGCGACCTTCGGGAGCGAGGGGAAGCGACGCCCCAAGACCTTGCAGATTACGACGTTGTGATTTACGGCGGCGGCCTGTATGCCGGCGGCGTGGGCGGCGTTGATCTGCTGATCAAGGGGGCCGATTGTCTGCGCGACAAAGGGCTGATTCTCTTCACCTGCGGGCTTGCCGACCCGCAAAATCCCCAAAACGTGGCGCACATCCGCGCGTCGCTTCAAAAGGCGTTGCCGCCGCCGCTTTATGGTGCGCTGCACCTTTTTCATGTGCGCGGCGGCATCGACTATGGGAAACTGAGCACTCTGCACCGGGCGATGATGGGCATGCTGCGGCACGCGCTTTTGAAAAAAGACGAGGGCGAGCTGACCGATGAGGACAGGGCGCTGCTGTCGACCTATGGCGGGAAGGCGGACTTCACCGATGAGGCCAGCCTTGTCCCGCTGCTGGCCTGTGCAAGGCAGGCGCTATCGGACAGGGGCTAGAAAGCCCTGGGCGTGAGGAATGGACGGTCGACGTCTTTTGAAAAAATGTGAAAGCGCGGCTGCTCCATAAAGCTTGCAGGGCACAAATCAGGCGCTGCAGGGAGAAAGCAGACAAAGAGGGAGCCGGCCGGCTCCCTCTTTGTCGTCTGATAAAGATGAGCGGGACAATCAAATTGGACTGGAGCAGGCAGATGCCGGGGTTCGCGGCAAGGTCAGAGAGCCCTTGCCGTGGAGGATGAAACGGGGGAACTATGTGTCACCCAGCTTTTCCTGCGGGGCGATGCAGAAGAAAAGGGCCGTCCCCAACAGGGGGAAGGCATAGAGTCCCTCTTTGAGTAGGCCCGCATACCAGATGGTGACGCCATAGGG
>CABRXB010000007.1 GCA_902474785.1 uncultured Eubacteriales bacterium
ATCGGCGATGGGTTCGGATTTATTGTTTTCTTTGACCGCTACGAGGCCACCCATTTCCGCAATGGGTTGGAGTGCAAGCCTACCTCCAAGCCGAGAGGCCCACGGAAGAAGAAACAGACCCCATAAACGCAAAAAGGGCGGGCGCAACCGTGTTCACGGTGCACCCGCCCTTTTGTCCCTACTCCGCTTTGGCCTCCTGCTTCTCCGCCTCCCGTTGCTTCTTCCATTCGGCAAACTCCCGCTGGCCCTCCTCGCTCTCGTAGAAAGCGAGAATGTCCGGCAAAAGGCAGTGGATAATCGACCCCCCAGCCCTGTTCCTCTGTGCTCTTCTGGACTGCTTATCCCATCACCGCTTTGACATCCTTCGGATCAAAAAAAGTATCTCGAAGGGCGGCAAGCGGAACAGGGATTGCAGGCCCCAGCCCCGTTCCACCTCCTCGGCCCACAGGGGCAGGGAGTAGGACAAGCGCCATACGGGGCACCAGCCCGTGTAATGCTCCTTGAGGGAAGGTCAGCGACGCCACAGCGTCCATGACCTCGTTCAAAAAGGCGTCGCTTTGCATGACCTTCCCCCATTCGGGAAAAGTGTTCAATTGTTCCTATACTTAAGAGATTTCGAAAAGCCGCCAGAGCAGGGAGGATAAGAAACGCCCCGTCGTGTTGCAAAATAGTAATCATATGCTATAATAAAATTATTTATTACAATAAATACAGGGGAGAGGTGGAATCGTAAAGAAAATCATTTGTCTTTTTGTCGCTACGTCAACCTTGTTGGTTATGGCCGGATGCAGCAATACTGGAAAAACAGCACCTTCAGAGCCAATATCCGAACCAATTGAACTGAGTGTGTCTGACCTGAAGGATATCCTGGCAGGCCTGGATGTAACCGACGCGACATTGACCTTCTATGGAGCGAAGAGAAAAACGGCTTTAAGAAGATCTGCGCGAGCTTTGTTCCAGTTGCAGATGCGAAAAAATTGCGCAAGCTGGCGCCTTGGCGAAACAAAATCCGTTTCGAAGCCTTTTGTCCTTCTGTTCGTAAGGGCATCTGCCAAACGCACCGGCACGCGGGCAGTTTTCTTTGAAAAAGCAGTGTCTCAAATTGCACATTATTGTAAATTTATTACCAAATTGAAACCTCCACATGATACACTAAGCAAAAATAGGACAAAACTTCATGCTTTGGAGTGACAATATGAGGGATCAACAAAGAGAGAAAGGGGCGAATCAGCGGTGAAAGAATGGACGCAGTTGCGGTCTGTTTGTAAAATGCTGGTGATCACCGTCGCCACTTATGATAGGAAGTGCATCCAGGGGACCATCATGGATCCACTGCTCGATGAGCGGTGGTCGTTTTCAGGGACGGAGCAGTTGTTTCGTCTGATGTCCGCATGGCTCAATCCCGATTGGGACATGGCGGACCAAGCCCCGTTGCCTGACCCGCTTGCCTGTCATTTGGCACAGGACACTGTGGCAAAACACACGCCGCAGGCGAGATTTTATCTTCAGGTGCTGTTTGAACAAAACAGCACCTGGCAGGGGACGCTGCGCTGGGTTGAGAAGAATCGAATGGTTCAATTTCGCAGCGCCCTGGAGCTCATTCGGCTGATGGACAGCGCCCTGAGCGAGCAGGTCGTGGTCGTGGCGGATCGGGCCGAGTGATTTCAAACCTGTGCCAAAGCGAATCAGGATCATAGGAATGAAAAGAGGTCTCATACAAGCTGTATGAGACCTCTTTTTTTCCTAAATAGTAAGGCGCCGAAAAAGGACGCTGATTAAACAGGCGACGTCAAAACCACCGCTTTCGCTTAAAGGCGGCAAAACAGCCCAGACAGACCACCACGCTCAACGTGATGACATAGGAATACCCCTTGGACCAGCCGTATTCGGGCATGTGGAAGTTCATGCCGTACCAGCCGACGATGAGCGTCAGCGGCAAGAAGATGGCGGTCAAAACAGTGAAGAGCTTCATGATCTGGTTTTGCTCGATGTCGACTTGCGCCTGATATGCCTCGCGCACCTGCGTCGTGTATTCCTGCAGATGGCGCACCGAGTCGAGCAGGTGATCCACCCGCCGGTCGAGCGAGGCAAATCGCTTGTGCAGATGCGCGGGCACGATGCCGGTTGTGGACTCGGCTAAGTCGCTGGTCACAAGCGTGAGCTGCTCGTAGTATCGTTTCATGCGCAGCAGAATGCGGCGCAGGGAGATCACGCGGATACCGCTGTCGTCGTCGGGATCGGTGCGCGTGAGAAGGTGATCTTCCAGATTGGTGATGGCGTCCTCAAGCCGGTGCAGCACATAGACGTCTTCCCCTGTCAAGGCGAGCAGAAATTCGAGCATTTGTCGATAGGGTTCCATCTGGTCGTCGATGGGCTCCAGCAGCTCGATGCAGCGGGGGCTGTCCAGCAAAAAGACGATCTCGCTGTTGTCGCAGTAGATGTAGATGCGGGTCTCCTTTTGCTCTTCGTTGGCGATGTCGTAAAAGGGAAAACTGACAAAACACGCGCCCCCCTCGAGCGCCGTGCAGATGGGGCGGTTGGGAGGCAGACGGGTGTAGAGGTTGTCGCCCACGCGCTCTTTGAGCGCCTTGAGATCACCGGTGGTTAAAATAGTCCGCATGGCGGTTTGCGCTCCTTTGCAAAATAGGCTTGTCAGACGAAATTTCCAAATAATGCGGCATTGGGAAAAATTGATACAATTTAGTATATGTCATTTTGATTACTATTGCAAGAAGGTGCAGAAATTCGGTTGACAGGGCTCTGGAAGCAAGGGTATAATAAAGACATATTTGTTGAGAAATGGCGCTTATCACCCTCTCAACTTGTGTACCACTTAGAAAGGATGATCCATGTGAAAAAGCTCTGCAAAATTTTGGCGCTGACCATGATGCTTGTCCTGGCGCTCGGCCTGTGCGCCGGCGCGTCGGATTTCGACAGCATCGCGCAGGAGCTCAAGGATGTTGGTCTCTTCCAGGGAACCGACACCGGTTTTGAGCTCGACCGCGCCCCCACCCGAACCGAGGCGGCTGTGATGCTTGTGCGTCTGCTTGGCGCCGAGGAGCAGGCAACTGCCGACTTCGAGGCCGGTGTCGCCACCCACCCCTTTGAGGACGTGCCCGCCTGGGCCGATGCGCATGTGGCCTGGCTCTTCACCAAGGGCCTGACCAACGGCGTGTCCGAGACCGAGTTTGGCGCAAACAACCTGTGTAATGCCCAGATGTACTGCACCTTTGTGCTGCGTTCTCTGGAATACAGCGATGGCGAGAACGGCCAGTTCACCTATGACAATGCGCTGACCTTCGCCGCTGAAAAGGGCCTGTACAACGCCGCTGTGTTTGGCGGCGACTTCCTGCGCGACGACGTTGTGGCCATCTCCTACCAGGCGCTCTCGACTGCGCTCAATGAAAAGGAGACCACCCTGCTGGGCAAGCTGGTTGCCGATGGCGCCGTGACCGAGGAGGCTGCAAAGCCCATTCTTGACAAGGCTGAGATCTATGCCGCCTATGTCAAGGCCTGCGCCGCGTTTGAGGATGTCAAGGCCATGGATATGGGTGTGACCGGCACCATGAAGATGTCCATCGACGGTCAGGATCCCGTCACTGCTGAGACCACTGCCGCCATGAAGACCATCATCACCGACACCGATGTGCAGCTCGAAGGCGTCACCACCGTCAAGGAGGGCGAGACCGAGACCTCTGTCAAGCAGTGGATCAAAGACGGCGTCATGTACATGGACGACGGCGAGCAGAAAATCAAGATGGCCATGGATTTCACAGACCTGCTGGCCGCTGCTCAGCAGCAGTCCGCCAATGTGAACCTTGCCAACGACGGCCTGTATCTGATCGACACCATCACCGCCACTGAGGATGACAACGGCACCACCTATGCCATCACGCTGACCGGCGCGCTCAACAGCGCTCTGGATTCTGTGCTGGGACAGATGGGTGACATGGGTCTGGACAAGATGGAGATCGGCGCCATGACGATGTCTGTTGTGATCGACAAGGACGGCGTGCTCAAGAGCGTCGGCGCGCAGCTTGACATGGTTATGCAACTGACCGTGGAAGAGCAGACCACCGCCATTGCCTATGAGTACGATATGGTGTGCACCATCAATGCCATGGGCGACAGCGTGACCATCACCTTCCCGGATTTCACCGATTTCGTGGAGATGACCCTGCCCGAGACCGAGGGTGAAAACGAGACCACCGAAGGGGAGACCACCCCTGAGGATGAGACCACCGAGGGCGAGACCACTCCTGAGGGCGAGGGCGAGACCGCTCCCGAGGGCGATGCCGCAGCCTAAGTGATTGCAATTTGCGCTTGAAACCAAAGATATCAAAACCGGCCGATTTTCGGCCGGTTTTTCTTTTTGCAGAGAGAGAAAGGGTGAAAAGAGGTCGCGGCACAGAAAAAGAGAAAGCCGCTCTTTGGAAATGAAACGCGGTCAGGAAAAAGAGAAAGGCTGCCCGATAAGAATCCCTATTGCTGACAATGGCGAAATATTGTAGAATAGGGATCGAAAGGAAGATGTTTAAATGAAACAATACGAATATAAGGTCATCACCATCGCGACAGGTGTTGCAATGAGCACCAGGCAACATGAGAAGATGGCACAGGAATTTGAAACATATTTAAACAAGTTGGGCGCGGACGGCTGGGAGCTGGTTCAACGCATGGATGGTTTCTTTTTCTTCAAGAGAGCCGTGGAATGAAATCAGAATGATTGGGGGAGCCGCCTGAATGCCGGCGGCCCCCTTCCTTGTTGTTGAACAAACGCTGTGCAGAACAAAACGGTGAAAAAAGCGTCCTGGGCTGCCCCTTGGGATTTTCCTTCCGTTGGATATCGCCGGGCTATGGTGCGTTCCATGCTAAAGGCGTAGCCCCAAAATCTTTTTCGCGCCGCCTTCAGCCTTATGTCTGTTACGCCTCTGTTTGCCGACGCTTGTCCCTTTCCATTGCGCAACCGCTCAACAACCGGCCTCGCGCCCTTTCTCTCTGGGCGTCTGCGTTGTACAAACAACGCTTCACGCGTTGCGTCCGAGGCGCATGCGTGCAATCGGCGGCGTTGCATCTCGAAAGGGAAAAGACAGGCCGGCGTCCTGCATTGCCAATCCTGTTTGATTGTGATACAATGGCTTTGTTCGATACGCGCGATAGAAGGAAAAATCGCGACAGACAGAACGTGCTTGCGCGCTGCCCGGCAGTTGCAAGCTTGCAAGCGAGCGCGCCTGTTGCGCCTGTCGCGCCGTCGCCTGACGGATGCCGGGCGAACTGATGCCCCCCTGCGCAGGAAGGATGTCCTGCGTGCCGCGCGCCCGCAGCATTTCAAAATTGCCTTTGGAGGACGTTATGAACCAGAAAAAACGCACGCCATTTTTGGAATATCACTATCCCGTGCGCTTTGTTCGGCTCTTTGTGGGGCTGGTTTTGTTCGGACTGAGCTCGGCGCTCAATTTGCGCAGTATGCTGGGACTCTCCCCCTGGAACGCCTTTCATCAGGGGGTGGCGCTGGCTTTGGGCCTCTCCATCGGCCGTGTGACGCAGCTTGCTGGCGTTGTCATCATCGGTATTGACCTCCTTCTGCGCGAACCCATCGGGTTTGGCACCATCTTCAACATGATTTTGGTGGGCGGCTCGCTCGACTTTTTTCTGGCAAGCGGCCTCATTCCGCAGACAGATTCCCTGCTGATCCGGTGGATGCTGTTGCTGCTTGGCATATTGGTGACGGCGCTGGGGTCCTATCTCTATATGAGCGCCGCCATGGGCGCCGGTCCGCGCGACAGCATGATGGTGGGTCTGACCAAGCGGATGCCAAAGGTGCCGGTCGGCATTGTGCGAAACCTGATCGAACTGACGGCGCTGGGCGTCGGCTGGTGGATGGGAGGCGTGGTCGGCGTTGGCACCGTGGCCTTTGCGCTGCTGACGGGGCCTGTGATGCAATGGATTTTCCATCTTTTTTCCTTCGACGTGCGCAGCGTCCACGCTGAGACGTTGGTGGAAACAGTTGCAATTTGGCTGGGACGGCGCGCTTCGGTGCACGAAAACGAGGCGGCGCAGGACGTGCAGGAGATACAAATTCTGGTCGAAGCGGACGAGACGCCCCTCGAGCAGGAGCAGGTGCCCGCTGAAGTTTGACTGCGCTGTCACCGTCGAAACTGCTTGGGCAGGATGTTCAGCGCCATTGACGCAAAAGGGATCGCAGAATGGGAAAAATGCGGCAGGCTCTTTCAGGGTAGATGACCCCGGAAGAGCCTGCCGTTGCTTGTTTCATGGACAAGATGTTGTTCGCGCGGTCAGCAAAAGCGGCGGAAATAGACTCGAAAAGCAATTCCTTCTCAAAGGATATCTTGGCTGTCGCTTTGTCACAGGACAAAAGGGGTTTTTCTGCAAGTCTTGCAAGGGTATAAGGAAAGGGGAGCGGGCCCCCCGAGGACAGAAGAAAAGGCGAAAACCGAGTGGGCAGGATGGGTGTTGCCCCAGAGAGTTGCGCGACAAAAATGAACGGTCGATATCCTGGCGTGGAAAAAGGCAGGCAACCGGCAAAAGCATAGGCAATCGCCGGGGGCAAGCGCAAGTCGCAGAGCAGCGGCGCCTTCAGAAGACGAGATAGCGCAGCAGGGAAGAAAATCCGATCGCGCCTGGGGCGTGCGGCGGCACAGACGGAAAAACAAAGCAGGCTGCAAAAAAGAACAAACCGAAAACGGAAGTTATCCAAAAAAACGCGGCCTGCCATGACCGGCAAAGGCGTCCATGGGAGAGGCAGGAGAAAAGGGCGGTTTCAAGGGACGCGCTGCAAAAAAATAAAATCAGCGACAACCTGTTAAAACAAGGGCCGTCATGAAAAAGAGCCAAAAAGCCGGGCCTTCAATTGTTTTCATATTAAACCGGCGTCTTTTCAAAGGGTTTCACGGCGAAGCATCACTCTTTGACAAGGGCATAGAGCAGCATGTCGCACACCTCGCCGTTTTTCACAGCGTTTTTGCGCAACCGGCCTTCAAGAACAAAGCCGCATTTCTCGAGAACCCGGCAGGAGGCGGCATTGCGAGCAAAGGGCTGCGCAAAGATGCGCAGAATGTCGGTCGTGTCAAAGACTTGGCGACAGACCTGTGTAACGGCCTGGGTGCAGACGCCCTGCCCCCAAAAGGGTTCGGCGACGTAGTATCCCATTTCGGCCGTGCGATGGTGAATGTTGTCCATTCGGAAGACGCCGATGCTGCCGACCGCTCTGCCGTCCACCGCAATGGCAAAGGCGAAGGTGGAGGTTTTGTCGGCGTTTCGCATGGCGTCGATGAAATCCCGGGCGTCGCTTTGCGTATAGGGATAGGGGAGGCCGTCGCGCAGGTTGTCCAATATTTTTTTGTTGTTCAAGGCGGCCGCTAAATCGTCGGCGTCGTCCATGCTCCAGGGGCGTATGGTGCAATTCATGATCATCCTCCTCGTGAAATAGAATCGATGTGGCATGAAGCAATGCAGGTGTATGCGGACTGCGGAATGTATGCGGCCTTGCTAGGATAGCAACGTCACAATGACAGGGAGGACAGCGACGCTTACTGCAAATGCAATGTGATTCGCCGCGGGCCTTCTTGTCTGCGGTTGTCCTGAAAGCGTGTTTTGCAAGCGTCATGGCGCTGGATCGACCTTTTCAGGCAGGCGGTGGTTTCCCCCCAAACACCTTTTGCAGCGCAATTTACAGGGCAAGACCGCGGCTTGTCACGAGCAACGCCACACGCTTCGTCTTGCAGGGGGTACCGCCTTGTGATGTGGAGCTCCGGCAGATCCCAACATGAGACATGGTATTTCAAAGCTGCGTCGCCCATTGCGCCGGCAGAAGGCAGATGAGAGGCAAATGCCTCTTTCCATCCCCAGTCCTTTTGAAGCTGTTTTCACACCATTGTACCACACATGTTGCGAAGCTGGACCACACAAAAGGGCGACTCAAAAAAATCCGGCTGGCATGGTTCAAGATAAGACAAGGGATTTGGGCTTTTTTAAAAGTGAAAGAACGCCGCAAAACAAGTTTGCGGCGTTCTCACATGCTTTTGTCGCCCGGGCAGAAAACGGGGGGAACCCTTGCACGCGACCCAGGCTATTCTCCCATGGAGGGAACCTGGCTTGGCTGCCTGGCAGGGGCTTTGGCCGGAGTTGCCCCCACCTTGAAACGCTTGATGACGTAGAGCAGGGCAATCATTGTGACCATGGCGATGGGCGTGACCCACGGGCTGCGCACAAAGCCCACCACAAGATAGAAGACAAAGGAGACCCCCGCCACAAAGAGGGCGTATGGAAGCTGCGTGGAGACGTGGCTGAGGTGGTTGCACTGCGCGCCGGCGGAGGACATGATGGTGGTGTCCGAGATGGGCGAGCAGTGGTCGCCGCACACGGCGCCCGCCATGCAGGCGGAGATCGAGATGATCATGATGGGGCTCATGTTGGCATGGAAGAGGTCGACCACGATGGGGATGAGAACGCCAAAGGTGCCCCACGAGGTGCCGGTGGCAAAGCTCAGGCCAACTGCGATCAGGAAGATGATGGCGGGCAGCACCGAGAGGAAGGAGTCGGCCGAGTTCTTCACCAGCATATAGACATACTGCTTGGCACCCAGACTGTCGGTCATGGCCTTGAGCGTCCAGGCGAAGGAGAGGATGAGGATGGCGGGCACCATGGCCTGAAAGCCGGAGGGCAGCGCCTCCATGCACTCATTGAGCGAAAGCACCCTGCGCGAGATGTACAGGATCAGCGTGATGACAAGGGCGCCAAAGGAGCCAAATGCCAGGCCAACCGATGCGTCGGAGTTGGAGAAGGCGGTGACAAAGTCTGCGCCGTTGAAAAATTCGCCGGTGTAGAGCATGCCGATGGTGCAGCAGAAGATGAGGGCGGCGATGGGGATGAGCAGGTCGATCACGGAGCCGCGGGTCTGCGTCTGTTCGCCCGCGTCAAACGAGACGGTGTCGCGCGCCCTGGCCATGGGGCCAAAGTCGAAATTCATCACGGCAAGACCGATCAGCATGGTGATGGTCAAAATCGCGTAAAAGTTGTAAGGGATGGCCTTGATGAAGAGGGCCAGGCCATTTGCCGCGTCGTCGTCCACAAAGCCGGTCACGGCGGCGGCCCAGGACGAGATGGGGGCGATGATGCACACCGGGGCCGCGGTCGAATCGATGATATGGGCCAGCTTGCTGCGCGGAATGTTGTGCTTGTCGGTGACGGGCTGCATCACGCTGCCCACCGTGAGGCAGTTGAAGTAGTCGTCGATGAAGATGAGCGCACCCAGCGCAATGGTGGCAAGCTGCGCGCCGGTTTTGGCCTTGATGCGTTTTGCCGCCCAGTTGCCGAAAGCGGCGCTGCCGCCCGCACGGTTCATCAGACTGACCAGCGCGCCGAGGATGACAAGGAAGATCAAAATGCCCAGATTGTAGGAATCGGACAACGCGCCGATCATGCCGTCTTCCAAAAAGACATGCTCAAGCGTGGGGACAAATTTCATGCCCGTGAAGAGCAGACCGCCAAACAGGATGCCGATAAACAAAGAGGAGTAGACCTCCTTGGTGATCAATGCCAGCACAATGGCGATGACGGGGGGCAGCAGCGCCCATGCCGTCTGGTAAAAGGGGTTGACATCGGGCTGTGCGCCCTGCTGCGTGATAAATGCCGCCACGAACGGCACAATGCACAAGATGATGGCGAGCACACGAAAGATACTCTTTCTATTCATTTGAAAGCTCCTTTTCTGATAATCGTCCCAAAATAGGGTATAAAAAAAGGCCGAAGCATTCACTTCGACCAACACCCGCGGCAAGGCAAAAGAAGCCTTCAGCCAGAGAAGGTCGCGCAAATCAACGTGCGCAGACCTGCCCGGGGCGTGTATGACACACAATTGCCAGGCCCCAGTTCGCGCAAGGCGAAGGGGCTTGCAATGCGCATACCCTTGGTACAAAGCTAGCTCTCCACGGCAAACGCTTGCCGTGACAGCCCGTGGGACTGTTCTCCCACGTGGCCAGCATACCGGCTCTCAACGAATCGGCACACTTCGGCGACGGCCCCTTTCCCGCAGCGTCAACGTCTGTTGAGAGACTCGACTGCGGTACTCTTGGAAATCGCACCTCTATCTTGGTAAACATTCAATTGTCATCGGAACGGCCATTCCATGTCAAACATTATCCGATACTGAGGCGGGAAAGTCAATTGTGAAAAAACAACGAAAACTCACGGAAAAAGCAAGGAAAAATCCTGCGTGTTTTAGAAAAGTTCACAAAATTCACGAAAAAACGCAGGAGAAAATCCCTTTTGGCATGAAAAGCAAAAAAGAAGCGGGCCTTGGAAGATGGGGTCAAAATGTGATACGACACAGGACGCAGCCCGGATAATAGGCGTCGAGAATGTCGCCATAGGCGCTGCCGGCCAGCGCCATGGCCTGCGCCCCGACCTGGCTCATGCCGACGCCGTGGCCATAGCCCTTGACGGTGAAGCAAAGCGTATCCCCCTCATAGTCGAGCCAAAAGCGCGCAGAGCGAAGCCCCAGCAGGGTGCGCAACTGTGCACCTGTGGTCTGTACGCCGCCCACCGTGCAGGTCAAAACCGAGTCGCCGGCGCTGCGGCGCAGCACCACCAGCGGGGCGGCCTCTTTATCGGGAGAGAGGGAGGCGACGGCCTGCCAATATTCCTCAGTGCTCCAAGTGGCGGTGGTCACATAGTCCTCCTGTGCGGCGTCGCCGGGGGAGGGGACGTTGGTCAGATAAGGCATGGAGGCGCTGCCCCAGATTTCGGCGGCCGATTCGGTGACTTCGCCGGCCATGGCGCAAAAAACGGTTTGGGCCACGTTGTCGTCGTAGGTCAGCACCTGGCCATGGGTGGCGGACACGGCGTCGAAGGCGGCGGCGTCGGTCGTCTCGTCGGGCGCGCGCCAGGCCAGGCAGTGCGTGTGATCGGTGCAGACGTCGGCGCCGTTTTCATGCGTGCCCTTGCCAAGCTTGCTGACCAGGTAAGAGCGCGCGGCCACCGCCTGCGCCTGGAGTGCCGCCGGCTCGTAGGAGAGCGGCATCTCGGCCACCACAACACCCGCCAGATGCTGCTCGAGCGGCACGGTCTTGCAGACCCCTTCTTCGGCAAAATAGACCTCGATCAAAAGGTCGGCGGTCTCCACATCCTCGGTGTGAGCGACGGCCGACAGCGCGTCTTTCATGGCGGCGCGCTCGCGCAGATGACGCGCCACATAGGGGGCGCAAAAGGCGAGCAGACCCGTGATGAGAAAGAGTATGAGCAGTCTTTTGTACATGGACAAAATCCTCCTGTATCGGCGCCGGGGCGCGGTGTTGGGCTTTGTCCATGTTTATGCGGCAGGAGGCTGAAAATTGCTCTTTGTTTGGCGGCCATTTGAAAAACGCGATTTCACCCGTCTGCTTGCGTGGGCTTTTGTTGACCCGCTTTGCTGGCCTGTCAAGCGGCTGTTTTCCCTTTTGGTTCGGAGAATGGGCCTCGCTGCCCCTTTGGGGGCGGGAAAGCCAAAGAGGAAAGCTCGGAGCTTTCCTCTTTGGTTCTTTGCAGTTCATTGATGCACGACATGGGGGTTTTGAAACGCCCAGATCTGCCGTGTGCCGGCGTTTTGAATGCGGCAGGGGTTAGGGGCGTTTGCACATGCCGTTTTGCAACTGGGCGCCAAAAGACGTCTGTCAGTTTTTTTTGCTGCGCATGCCGATGCGGGATTGCACCCCTTTTGCGCTTGCGCGTCTTTTCTCAGCGGGGTCGGGTTCCTGCGCTGGAGGCGAAGGGCCTGCCCCAGACGCTAAGAGACGGCGTCAGGCAGGGGATCGTCCAGATCGTCGAGGCTGTCGATTCTGCGCACCTCGATTTCAAGCGCGCGGTGCGAGTCGGTGCGCAGTACCGTGACCAGCAGGTGGTCATATAAAAACCGGTCGCCCTCGTGGGGGATGCGTCCGAGCTGCTCCATCACCCAGCCGCTGACTGAGGTGCAGTCGCAGTCGCTGTCGAGCTGGAAATAGCGGCGCATCTGCTCGAAGTCGGCGGTGCAGGCGACGCGGCAAACGCCCTCGCCCATCTCCTGAAAGGCTTCGACAACCTCGTCGTGCTCATCCCAGATTTCACCGACCAGTTCTTCTAAAATATCCTCCATGGTGACGATGCCCAGCGTGCCGCCGTATTCGTCGCTGACAACGGCGATGTGGGACTTGTTTTTTTGCAAAAGGCCCAGCAGCGTGCGGATTTTGATGGATGAGGGCACAAAGATGGGCGGCGTCATGATATCGGCGATGTCGAGTTCGGTCACGCCGGTTCCAACGTAGAAGTCCTTTTGGTGAATCACGCCGATGATGCTGTCGATGTTGCCGTCGAACACCAGAAGCCTCGAGTAGCGCGTTTGCGAGAAAACCTCGGCGATGTGCTCCTTTGTGGATATGACCGGCACGCCGGCCAGATCCACACGGGGCGTGAGAATGCTGCCCGCGTCGCGATCTGTGAATTCAATGGCGCTGCGAAGCAGGTTGCCCTCCTCTTCGTCAACGCTGCCATCCTGCTGCACCTCCTCCACCAGCATGAGCAGCTCGTCTTGCGTCATTTTGCGGTTGTCGCTCACGCGAAACAGCTTGGCGAGCAGCTTTTTCCACTGGGTGAAGAGAAAGTTGACCGGCGTGAGCAGCCAGAGAAAGACCTTTAAAATGGGGGAGGAAAACATGGCGAATCGCTCGGGATTTTCCTTTGCCAGACTTTTGGGCGAGATTTCACCGAAGATGAGCACCACAATGGTGACGACAACGGTGGAAATGGTCGCGCCCGCGTCGCCATAGTGATGCACAAAGAGCACGGTGCCCATGGAGGCGGTGGCGATGTTGACGATGTTGTTTCCAATGAGAATGGTGGATAAAAGGCGGTCGTATTGCTCTGAAAGGGCAAGGGTCGAAGCCGCCCTGCGATTGCCCTTTTCGGCCAGGGCGCGCAGCCTGGTTCTGTTGAGAGATGAAAACGCGGTCTCGGTTGCCGAAAAGTAGGCGGACATGAGAGTGAGCGCCGTCATGATGAGAATCGAGGTGATTGTGTCGCCTGTCATAAAAGAAATTTGTTCTCCTTATTGTCATTTATCGTATTGTACCCCGGGAATGCCGCGTCAATGACGCAGCCTTTGAAGACGCAAAAAGGCGTACCTCCCCCATGCGGCGCAGCCGGCATGAAGTGGGTACGCTGTATCAAAACATAGTCTGGTATTGTTACTGTGGTAGTCTTCGTCATCGCTGTCCATGCAGGATATCTCCTCCCTTCATTTTTGAAGATTTATAAATGCGCTAAGCAGTATTATACAGAAAGCCGCAGGCTTTTTCAAGTTGCGCGGGCATTCCAAAACCATCAATTTGTAAGCCAACTGACGTCGGCTTTTCTGGGTGAAAGGTGGGGCCGGCCTCGTCTGATTGCGCCGCCTCATGGCCTTGTCGAGAGCTGCGGCGCGCCTTCACACATTTTTATGAGAATGTTTCGCCGCAGCGTCTCGGGCGCTACCCCTTCAAAGAACTATAGGCAAAACGGAAAAAAGTTGGATGAAAAGCGCGGCGGATTTTTCGTCCATCGTTTTGTAACAGAGCTTTTTGAATGAGAATCTCGCTTGTTTTGACAAAAGGTCGGGGGGTGAGATGCCGCTTTGCGCAAGATCGTTACAAACCTTTTGAAAAAACAAAAGATCCG
>CABRXB010000008.1 GCA_902474785.1 uncultured Eubacteriales bacterium
TGAAGGCGCCGCAGGGCGCTGGAGCGGGGCGGGCCGGCCTGTCAGATGAGGCGTTTGCCCGCTGAAATTGGACACAACGGCGGCGCTGCTGCCCCGCAGCAGGCCGCGAGCATGCTCGCGGCCTGTTGACAGATAAGATGGAGGCGGACAACATGAAAAAAGAAAAGGGCATCGCACGGTGCGGGTTGGCCTGTTTTCTGTGCGCGCAAAACGACACCTGCGCTGGGTGCGGCGTCGGAGATTGCAAGGACAAGGACTGGTGTGAAAACCGCCGCTGTTCCATGGAGAGAGGCCTTGAGGGGTGTTACCAGTGCGATGATGCGCGTTGCGCAAAGGGGATGTTGGGCAAGCTGAAACCGCACGCATTCACGAGCTTTGCCAGGACTCACGGCCTTGAGGCCCTGATGGACTGTTTGGAGCGCAATGAGAAAAACGGCGCTGTGTACCACAGGCAGGGTATCACAGGGGACTACGACGACTTTGAAACGGAAGAGGCGTTGCTGCTTTTTCTGGAGACGGGGAGAAAGGCGTAGCCCGTCTTTGTGCATCGGACGAACCAGGAGTTTGCGGCTGGGACATTGCTGCCAGCATTCGAAAGAATCATGCATAGAAGACACAGGCCGGGCCAATCGGTTGATTGGCCCGGCCTGTGTCCTCTGCAAAAGGCGGGTGGCCAGCTGCAAAGGGGCTTGGTAAAGCGTGCAAAAGCCCTTTCGCGCCGCGCGTCGCACTGGAACGCCGCCGTGATCTTGCGGATTGCGTCAAAGAGGGGAGGCATGCACGTCGAACCCCAGAGAAGCGGCGCGCACCCCGCTGTCGCTTACAAGACGACAGGCGGGGAAAAGGCGATAGGAGGTTTTCACACGTCGGCCTGAATCAAAGCTGCAAATGCTCCTGTTGAAAGTACGACACCGCCGCCCGCCAACTCGTCAGCGCGTGGGCTTTGCGCGCCGGAGATAAAACCCAAGGGCGGGAAAGGGCGCGGATCGTTGCTTTTACTTAGGGGGCGGCCCTTCAAGCTTGCCGGTCGGCCAACAATTGCCGGGCGCAAGCCTGCTGGCCCTGCCCCCTTGCCGACGGTCTATTGCTTACAGGCCCTTGATGCCCTTGGTGCCCTTGAGCATGCCCGTGGCCTTGGTGTCAAAGATATTGGTCTCATAGCTGTAGGTCAGGCTGTCGCGCTGGCGCTGGCGCTTGAAGGCCAGATCAATCAGGCGGTCGAGCAGCTGGTCATAGGGCAGACCGGCCGGCGCAAAGAGGTAGAAGGAGAGCGAGCCCGGGATGGTGTTGAGCTCGTTGATATAAACCTTGTCGCCGTCTTCTGTGTCCATGAGAAAGTCCACGCGTACAACGCCGCTGCACCCGATGGCGCGAAAAGCGGCCACGGCAAGCGCCTGGATTTCCTCGGTCTTTTGTGCGGTCAGCTCTGCGGGCAGACGCCGCTGCGCGCCCGACATGCCCTTCGTGCCGCCCTGTGACATATACTTGTCGGCATAGGAGAGAATTTCCCCGGCCGTCACCGGCTCCTCGCACAGCGAGGGCGTCGCCTCCTGCACATCGCCCAAAACGGCGCAGTTGATCTCGCGCAAAGCGGTCACGGCGTGTTCGCACAGCAGGCGGGGGGCAAAGGTTGCGGCGAACTCGACGGCGTCGCGCAGCGCAGCGCGGTCGGCCGCCACCTTGATGCCGACGCTCGAGCCCAGGTTGACCGGCTTGACAATCACAGGATAGGAGCAAACCCGTTCGATCTGGTCGAGGTGGCCCTCCTCGTCGAGCAGATAGTCGCGGTGGTAAAAGCAATATCCGTCGAGCACGGGCAGACCGGCGGCAGCCAGCACCTGCTTAGCGGCCATTTTGTCCATGCCAAGGGCGGAGGAGGCCACGTCGCAGCCCACATAGGGCAGGCGCAGCGTCTCAAAGAAGCCCGTCCTCCGTGTTGGTGCCGTGCACGATGGGAAAGGCGAGGTCGAGGCGCACGAGGTCGTTGCTGCCAAACTTTTTTGGCGTTGCGCGCACGGCCCAAACCTCGGTCTCGTTGCGGCGCACGATGGCGGCCTGCGTACACTGGGCGAGCAGTGCCGGAATGTTGCGGTAGTTTTCAATTTGGAGCAGCGCCTCGCCGGTGTAGAGCACCCCCTGCTTGGTGGTGTAAAAGGCGTCGAGCGCGTGCATGGCCTGCACTGCGGAGATGACCGAGACCTCGTGCTCGGTCGAGCATCCGCCAAAAAATACGCCAACAGACAGTTTCATAGCAGCTTGCCTCCTTATATCGTTGTTTGAAAAGGGCGCGTGCCCTTGGGGGACAGGAAAAAAGTACAAACCGGAGCGTCAAATGGAGAAGGTCCCCGGCAATCCTTGGCCCCGGCGACAATGAGCCGCCGGAGGGAAAAGGATCTTCCAAACGGCTTTTTGCGCTGCAGAGGTGAAGCAACATCTCGAAAGGACAAGAGGCGACCGGGGAAAATTTGCACTTTGAGCAGCTCAAGGATTTCCGCGGGCCGCGGGCGCAGCAGGACATCGCGATGCTATGCGGACCTCAGTCCTCTGGGCGTCGAATGCCGCCGGCCTTGCCTTCATGCAGACCCCATATGGATGATGGGGATGGCTGTAGCACGGTATCTGGGGTCTGCGCTGCCGTCAGCCCTCCATGTCGTCGGTGAGATCGTTTTCCAGCAGGATGGCGCTGGGGCCCGTGAGAAGTTCTGGCAGCAGGGCAAGCGCCTCTTTGAGATTTTTGACCGCATGGCGGCGGTCGGCTGGAAATCCTTCAAGGTCGAGCCCTTCAAAGAGAGCGTCCCTCACGCGGCCCACGGCGATCACATCGTCGCAGTGGGCGGCGGCCACTGCGCCAAACTCCCGGTTTGCCGCATATTCGTTTTCGCCAAGCTCCACCATGCCGGGGGTGACAAGGATGCGCCGCCGCCCTTTGAGGCTGCCCAGCACGCGCACGGCCTCGGCCGCGCCCTCGGGGTTTGCGTTGTAGGCGTCGTCGATGACGATGACGCCGCCGTTGTTTTTGAGCTCCAGACGGTGGGGCACCGGCTTTAAACGGCGCAGCGCCGCGGCGATGCCGGCGGGCGCGACGCCAAGGTGCAGCGCCAGCGCCGCCGCCCCCGTGATGTTGAGCACGTTGTGGCGGCCGAGCAGCTTTGTGGACAGGCGCAGCGGCTCGTGCCCCTTGCAGTGCAGCGTAAAGGAGGTGCCGCGCTCGTCGACCGTGATGTTGTCGCTGTAGCAGTCGAGTCCCGGGGTCAGCCCATAGGCGACGTGGGGACGCGAATAGCCAGCCGAGGCGATGGGGGCGCTGTCAAAGTTGAGAAAGGCAAGGCCGGTGTCCGGCAGACTGTCTGCCAGCTCAAACTTGGTCTTGCGGATGTTTTCGGTGGAGCGAAAGGTCTCAAGATGGGCGATGCCCACCGAGGTGATGATGCCGTAGGTGGGCTGCACAATGTCGCAGATCTCTTTGATGTCGCCCACCTGACGGGCGCCCATCTCGCAGACAAACACCTGGTGCTGCGGGCGAAGCTTCTCGTTGACGGTGCGCACGACGCCCATGGTGGTGTTGTAGCTCTCGGGCGTCATGAGAGTGTTGTATTGCTCGCAGAGCAGTTCTGACAAAATGTATTTCACCGAGGTCTTGCCATAGCTGCCTGTGACGCCAATCACGGTAAAATCCCTTTGCGCCAGCAGCTTTTCACGCGCCGCCTGGACAAAGGAATCGGCAATGCGGCGTTCGCGCCCCGCCATGAGGCGGTTTGCCGCGGGCGGCAGCGCGAGGGGGACGGGCAGCGCCAAAAGCAGCAGCAGCGCGCCCGCGCCCCAATAGGCGTCAGCCCGCCAGACCAGCGCGACAACAAGCAGCGCGCCGAGCAGCAGCCCCGCCGCCGCCCCAAACTGACGTTTGACGCGGTCTGTGATCACAAAGGGCTTTTTCTCGGGCTTTTTCGCGCACACGGTGTAAATTGCGGCAGCGGCCAGGAGAAGGGCGGCAGTCGTCATTCCGGTCACACCTTTTGTGAGGGCGACGGCGGTCACGGCCGCGACGGGCAGACCGGCAAACAGCCGCCGCTGCGAGGGGTTTTTGGAGAGCCACGCGGCATAGCGCTCGTTGCGGTAGGAATTGAGCTGCAGCATGTGAAAATAATAGCGGCTGCGCGCAGCCTGCCAGACGGCGCCGGCGGCGAGCAGCAGCAGACGGGGAAGCAGCGCGTCAGTCATTTGGTGTCCTCCCTTGCCAGCGTTTGCAGGTAGCTGTCTAAAATGGCGTAAAACCTTGCGGGATTGTCAAAAAACGTGTAGTGCCCGGCGCCCTCGATCACGGCCAGCCCCGCGTTGGGCAGAAGTTGCTCCATGCGGCGGCCCTGCCACAGAGGGGTGGCTGTGTCGGCGTCGCCCCAGATGAGAAGGGCCTCGGTTTTGATGGCCGGCAGCAGAGGGGCAAGATCGAGGCTGATGGTTTTGACAAGACACTCGCGCATGACGCCCTTTGCCGCGCGATAGTCCTCCGAGCCAAAGTGGTTGCGCAGGCGTTCGAGCGCGGGTTCGCGCAAAAAGGCCGGGAAAATGGAGAGCGCCGCCTTGCCCGCTTTGAACAGGCGGGTGCGCCTTGTGGCTTTTCCGGGCGGAGGCTTGATGCCGGCCGCGCCCACCAAGATGAGCCGGTGGGCGGGATAGGACAGCGCCCCCGTGAGATATAAAATCACGCGTCCGCCAAACGAGTGACCCAGCAAAAGCGGACGCTCAACGGCGAGCTCGTCAAGCAGCGCGGCCGTGGCTGCGGCATACTCCGGCACGCCCCAGGCGGCAGGCGGCGGCGGGCTTTGCCCAAAGCCTGGGAAATCAAGGCTGAGCACGCGGTATCCGCGAGACGCCAGATGCTGCGTGATGGGGCGCATCACCTCCATCGAGGTGCCCCAGCCGTGCAGCACCACGGCGGTGCGCGCGCCCTCCCCGGTGAATTCACAGTGGATGGTTGTCCCGCTCACGGGAATTTGCATGGGATAGCCTCCTTTGCCAGACGTTTGCGGTTGGACGGTTCTTCTGTTTTAAGAGGAACTGTTTTATTATACTCGAACGGCGGCCAAAAGTCACAGTTTTTTTGTAAACAATGAAAAGGACGGCGCTCCCGGCGAGAGCGCCGTCCGCAGTGGATGTCGAAGGAGGGGGAAAGGGCGCAAAACCGTGCGGGAAAGGGTGCAAAGAAAAGAGCAGATAAGACAATCAGGCGCAAAGGCGCGGGGAAAAGCGAGGATGAAAAAGCGCGGCAAGAGCGTCAAGCAAAATGCGCAAAAAGGGGGCCGGCAAATGTGCAGATATAGCGCGGCTGCTGCAAGAGAGGGTGCAGACAAAAACGGCAGGCCGGGCAGGATGTTGCGCACACAAAGGACGGGGGCGTCGAGAAAAGCGCAGGGGAGATACGGCGCAAAAAAGAAGCCGGCCTTGCGGGAAATGAGCGGCGATCAAGACGCCTCCAAAGAGGACAACGTTTGCCGTCCGTTTCAAACAGCGGATTGGTCAAACCCGTTTAGAAGGAGAAGGCGGCCTTTTTGATGCCGACCACGGCGCCGGTGGCGTTTGTCACCTCGTCGGGGAAGGCGGCGCGCAGGCGCTCGATGGTTTCCTTGTTGTCGTAGGACAGCAGCTCAAGCGTGTGGGCGATGATGAGCGGGAAATAGGCCGACTGCCCGTCGTAGACCTTGCAGGCAAAGCCCAGTCGCTCTTTTTTGAGGCCGAAGGTGTACACGCCCTGCGCGCCCACCTTGCCGATGATGTTGGGGTCGCGGCACAGCACGCCGCAGGTCGCGTTGGCATCCATGAGGTTTTCGGGATGGCGCGAAACGATGTCGACGTTGCGCTTGGCGGCATGTGCAAGAGCGGGGGTTTGGAGCAGTTCCGGCGCGACGAGCTTCACAAAGGAGGTGGCCATGTTGTGCAGCGGCACGGCGAAAACCGGTACGCCGCACCCGTCGATCCCGAGTTCAATGCGCTCTTGCGGGAAGTCTGAAAATTCGGCGATGTCGCGCAGGATCATGCGCTGCACGGCGCTGTCCTCCTTATAGTAGTCGCGCTCGTCGCCCAGCTCGCGCTGCACCATGATGAGCGAGAGGTGCTTGCCGATGCAGTTGTGGTAGAGCTTGCTGGGCTTTTCGCCGGCTGCGATGAGATCGAGCTCATACGAATGGCCGAGCGGGTAACAGGGTTGCATGATCAGCGTGTCGTAGGAGATGTCGGCCTTTTGCATGATGCTCTTGACCAGCTCGACCTGGCGCGGCCCGCACCACAGCGATCCCGACATGATCGAGATCTCCTCGTCGGTCAGCCCATATTTTTTGTCGAGCCCGAGCACCAGAAAGGGCAGGGCCTGAATGGGCTTGGAAGAGGAGCGGTAAAAACACATGAAGTCGGCGTCGCCCACGCTGTGGACGAGACCGTGCTCGTCGCAGATGGCAATGGAGCCGTAGTGAAAGCATTCGAGCGTGTTTGCGCGGTATTCGTTGACCAAAATTTGTGGGGTTCCCATTGCAAGACCTCCTTAAAATCGCCAAGGGCATGGCAAACGGTTGGATTTTGTCAGTTCCCCCATATTATAGCCGACAGAGAAAGCGAAGTAAAGCGACAAGGGCGGGAAAGCGCGCCAAAAGGGGCAAACGTCAAAAACGCCGCAAGCACGAAAGGACGCCAGATCCCGGGCGCTTGATTCGAAAAAGAGCGAAAGCGCGTTTCAAACCGCACGGGCGACGCCGCGCTTTTGTCCAAACCCGCGCTGCGACCAAAGCCGTATCCTTCAGCCACAGACGCGCTTGATCTGTCGACAGAGCTGTATCAGCGGTCGCGAGAGCGCCCGACACCGGCGCGGCAGCCGGGCAAAGCGATATGAAGGCCGGCGCCTTAGTGTGTTGAGGGTTTTTTCCAAAAAGCAGAGCCAGGGAGCCTTTTTTGAGATGGCCGTTTTGCGTTTGGAGCAGGGGCTGTGCGCCTCTCCTGCTTGCATTTTCCACGCGGTTGCGGTATACTGACTTCGTTTTACTTCGCGCAAGACCGGGTGACAAAAAGGAGGGCGCACAGATGAGCAGCAACTATGAGATCAGAGAACGCCTTCGCGCTTTCGACGGCTTTCAAGAGGAGATGTGCGACGAATGCGGCTACCGGGGCTGTTTTGGCATTGCAAAGCAGAATGTGCGGCCGCTCATCCGGCTGCCCATGTCGATTGTTTTGGTGCTTGCCGGCGGCGCGCTGTGGTACTACGTCTTCAACTCAGATCCCATTGCCTGGTTTGTCATCTTCTTCTCGGTTGCGGGCATCTATCTTTGGATGATGAGCCGCAAGGTGGTTTGCCCCAACTGCGGGGCAAAACGTCCGCTCAAGAGCAAGCAGCGCGAACCTCGGGACTTCAACCGCTACGACGCGATCGACTACGGCAAGCAGGCGCAGGACTACAAACGGCGCGTTCTGGCCTTCATGGAGGAATATGACAAGACGGGAAAGCCCGGAGAATGGGTATAAAAGGCTTGACAAAATCGCTCCTTTGGGAGTAGAATTGATAAAATAATATAGAAAACAACTGCGACGGAGAGAAAAAGGCGCGCGACAGAGAGAACGGCTGACAAGCTGAGAGCCGTTTGCGCACATGCCGAAACAACCGCTCCCGAGTTGCGGAGAGGAAATGCTCCGCCGGCTGCAAGGCCCCGTTATCGGCCAGACGAGGCGAGAAGAAACGCATGCTTTCTTCTTGCAAAGTTCGGGTGGAACCGCGCGGCAAAGCGCCCCGAATCCCCATATGTGGGGATTCGGGGCTTTTTTGATGGATTCGCCGCCGAGCAAAAAAGCAGAGATTTTTATGCAGACAACGTGCATCGAAAGGAGAACACCATGATTTTTATCACACTCAAAGATCAAAGCGTGCGCGAATTCCCGGCGGGGACGCCCGTCATCGCCATTGCAAAGGCCATTTCGCCTGCTCTGGCAAAGGAGGCCTGCGTCGCCAAAGTCAATGGAGAGCTGTGCGATCTGCGCACCGTAATCGAAGAGGACTGCGCGCTGGAGATTTTGACCTTCGACAGCGCCGAGGGCAAGCACGCCTTCTGGCACACCGGCTCCCACGTGCTCGCGCAGGCGATCAAGCGCCTGTTCCCCGCCGCCAAGCTGACGGTGGGCCCCGCCATCGACAACGGCTTTTACTATGACATCGACGTGGAGCAGCCTTTCACCGGCGAGGATCTCGAGAAGATTGAAGCCGAGATGCGCAGCATCGTCAAGGAGGATTTGCCGCTCGAGCGCTATGCGCTGCCGCGCGAGGAGGCCGTCGCCTTTGCCAAAGAGATGGAGGAGCCCTACAAGGTCATCTTGATCGAAGAGCTGCCCGAGGGCGAGGAGATCTCCTTTTACCGTCAGGGCAACTTCACCGATCTGTGCGCCGGGCCCCACCTCATGCGCACGGGGGCGCTCAAAGCCTTAAAGCTGCTCAACGTCACGGGCGCCTATTGGAAGGCCGACGCAAACAACAAGATGCTGCAGCGCGTCTACGGTATCGCCTTCCCCAAAAAGCAGCAGCTTGACGACTATCTCACCATGCTCGAGGAGGCCAAGCGCCGCGACCACCGCCGCTTGGGGCGCGAGCTCGATCTCTTCGCCCTTTTCGACGAGGGGCCGGGCTTCCCCTTCTTCTTCCCCAAGGGCATGGTGATTCGCAACGAGCTTGAAACCTACTGGCGCGACCTGCACCGCAAATGGGGCTATGAGGAGATCAAAACGCCCATGATTTTGAGCGAGGAGCTGTGGCACCGCTCGGGTCACTGGGACCACTATCAGGAGAACATGTATTTCACCACCATCGACGACGGGGCCTATGCCATCAAGCCCATGAACTGCCCCGGCGGAATGCTGGCCTACAAGCGTCGCATGTGGTCGTATAAGGATTTGCCCATGCGCGTGGGCGAGCTGGGGCTGGTGCACCGCCATGAGCTCTCGGGCGCGCTGCACGGCCTGATGCGCGTGCGCTGCTTCACGCAGGACGACGCGCACATCTTCATGACGCAAGAGCAGATCCCGCAGGAGATCGCCGGCGTGATCGAGCTCATCGACTCGGTTTACAAGGTCTTTGGCTTTGAATACCATGTCGAGCTCTCCACCTGCCCCGAGGACTTCATCGGCACCGAGGAGATGAGGACGACGAGCGAAGAGGCGCTGCGCAGCGTGCTCGAAGCGCGCGGCATGGACTATGTGGTCAACCCCGGCGACGGCGCCTTTTACGGCCCCAAGATCGACTTCCACCTCAAAGACTGCATCGGCCGCACCCGGCAGCGCGGCACCATCCAGCTCGACTACCAGATGCCCGAGCGTTTTGATCTGACCTATGTCGGGGCCGACGGCGAAAAGCACCGCCCCGTCATGATTCACCGCGTGGCCTTCGGTTCCATCGAGCGATTCATCGGCATCCTGACCGAGCACTTTGCCGGGGCCTTCCCCGCGTGGCTCGCCCCGGTGCAGGTCAAGGTCATCCCCATCGCCGACCGCCACCACGACTACGCGGCGCAGCTGGAACAGCGGCTGACGGACGAGGGGCTGCGCGTGGAAAACGATATGCGCAGCGAGAAGATGGGCTTTAAAATCCGCGAGGCGCAGCTTGCCAAGATCCCCTATATGCTCGTGGTGGGCGACAAGGAGATGGAAGAGGGCAAGGTGTCGGTGCGTTCGCGCGCAGGGGGCGACCTCGGCGTGATGGACGTGGGCGATTTTGCCGCCCTGCTGCACGAGGAGATCGACACCAAGGCCATCAAATAGACCTTTAAAAAGGCAAAGCGTCCAGGACAAAACAAACGCTTGTCATGCCGTGGGCGGGACGCACGCTCGAGCGCGGCGGACGCAGCCGCCTTTGCGCTTGCCCTTTCGCAGTCGCTTGCCAGAAACGTTCTTTGGCGTTTTTGGCGCACAGCAGACAGCCGGGGGCTCGCCCGCTGCACAAACCTGCGCAGCAAAACATGCGCTTTTTTTCAAACGGCCCTTTTCAAAGGGCGAAGCGTCAAAAGCACAGGCGCGGGCGACACATCGCCTGCGCCTGTGCTTCTCATCAGACAGGTTAAAAAAGGAGACTGAAAAGATGGTATCGTTGCAAGATTGGCTTATCGACTATGTGCGCGCCGTGCAAAACGCTTTTTCGGATCGGGTGCTTTTCATCGGCATCCAGGGCAGCCGTGCGAGAGGGGAGGCAAACCGCACCAGCGACATCGACGTGGTGTTGATTCTGGACACGCTGTCGGCCGACGATTTGAAGGTCTACCGCGATGCGATTGCCGCCCTGCCCGACAGGGAGTTGATGTGCGGCTTTGTGTCGGGCGTCGGGGAGCTGCGGGCCTGGGCGCCCGGCGAGCTTTTCGCGTTTTATTATGACACGGTGCCCGTTATGGGAAGCCTCGACTTTCTCGAACCGCTGTTTGGCGCGCGCGACGTTGCGCAGGCTGTTTGGAGTGGGGCGTGCGGCGTCTATCACATGGCGGCGCACAACTGCGTGCATGAACGCAGCCTTGACCTTTTGCGCGAGCTTTTCAAGTCGGCCGTGTTTGTGCTGAAGGCCAAATGGTTTTTGGAGACGGGACGCCATGTGTCGCGCCGCTTGGAGCTGGCGGAGGTTTTAAAGGGCGACGATCTGAAGGTACTTCAGACGGCGAACGCCCTGAAAGATGGGCAGCTCTGCGGGGAGGATGCTCTTGACGTCTGCACAGACCTTTTGTTGCGCTGGGCGGGGGATCTGATCAGGACAATGTGTGCGCAAGAGGGGACGCTCGAAAGCGACGGTTAAATAAAGCCGACGATACTCGTTTTTTGAAACAAGCCCTCCTCCTCTTGACACGCAAGGCCGACGCGCATCAGAGACCGGACTCTTGAAGTCGGGTCGCAACAACACAAAAGGCGGGCGCAAGCATGTCTTGCCTGCGCCCGCCGAGCGGAGATGAAAATCTTTGCATGCAGGCGGCGCGTCGGACGCAGCACCTGTGGGGTTAAGACAGGCCAACCTTCGAAGCGCACTGTCAAGGATATAGCGCCGCAGCAACATGGAAACAAGGCCCATGGAGCAAAGGGCCGCCTCTGGTTTTGGCACGGCGTCGTCCGCGGGACACAGGGAATTTAAGGGCAAGCTGAAAGGGCCCGGTGCAGCGGCTTTTTTAAAACCGCGCTATTTGACCAGCATCACATCGTCCATCGAACGCTTGGGCACACAAAGCGCGCCGTCCTCGCCCCAGTAATAGGGCGTTGCGCCAGACTCGGGCAGCTCCACCTCGCGCGCGTGCATGGCGGGGTAGCCAAGCGCGATGGCGGAAGTGATTTTCAGATGCGCGGGCAGGTCGATCGCCTGGGCGATTGCGGCGCGGTCAATGCCCTCGAGCCAGCAGGTGCCGACGCCTTCGCCCATGGCATAGATGATGATGTTCTCGGCGGCGGCGCCGATGTCGTGGATCATGGGCTGCTCTTTGATGGTGGTGTCGTTGCAGATGAGAATCCAGGCGGTGGGCAGCTCGCCGGGCCGGGGACGGCCGGAGCCGTCTTTCAAATGCATGCCCCACTTGGTCTCTTCGAACACGGCGCTGACAAGTTCTGGCGTTTTGACAACGCAGAATTTGAGCGACTGAATATTTCCGCCAACGGGGGCCAGACGCGCCACGTTGACCGCCTTTTCCAACACCTCGTCGGGAATGGGTCTTTGGGCAAAGCGGCGAATGGTGCGCCGGGTGGTCATGGCTTCATAAATCGTCATAAAAGATCTCCTCTCTGTTTTCACCTTGACTTTTGACTTATTGTACCAAGGAAGCCGATGCTTGTCAAACGCGGAAACTGGCAAGGGAGAAGAAAGAAAAAGACGAGAGGATCCGTCTGGCATCAAACCGCGGGGAGATTGCCCGCCCTTTTGAAAGCCCCCTTTTTTCACAGCCCCTGCCGCTCGCGTTTAGAGCGCGCCGACGGGGAATTTTTCTCTTTTTTATGGAAATCGACCCTTAAATGTGGTATGATAAACCATCATGCGGTTATGAATGGCACAAGGAGGCGCAGAGAATGCACTATCAGGAGTTTCAGCTTGACGCCAAGGCGCTGTCGGCCGATTCGCTGCTTCTTCACGCCATCTTCACAGGACTTTTGGGGGCGCTGCTCCTGGTGCGCCCGCATCTCATGAGCAGCCTGTTTCGCTGGAGCGCGCTTTGGCTGTTTGCGCTTTCGGGCGCTGCGGGCCTGTTGGCCTTTTTCTTTGGCAGAAAAAGAGAAGTGCGCAACATCCGCCAGATCTTGATGGCGCTCATCTCGCTGTATTTGGCGTGGTTTGCCTATTCGCGCCCTGCGCAGCTCGCGGCGCTGCTTCCGCTGGCGCTGGGCGCAAACGCCCTGCTCAGCGGCCTGCTGCACTTTGTCACCTGTTATCTTCAAAAGAGAAACAACGAGTGGGTGGGGCTGCACACCTTTTTTATGGGGCTTTTGTCGGCGCTGCTGGGTCTGCTGCTTGTGATCTGGCCGGTGGCGCTCACCGACGCGGCCTTTGTCATGTCCGGCATTTACTGCCTGATGTCGGCCGCCACACAGCTTGCGGATTATATCGAAGAGCGAAGACCGGGCCTGAGACCCAAGCGGCCTTGGCGCCGCGTGAGGGTGAGCGCGCCGCCCGCGTTTTTTGCCCTTGCGCCCAAGCGCGCACAGGAGAAGATCAACAAGATATGGGAGCGTCTTGCGCATGCAGGATTTCAGCTTTGCCAACCTCGACCG
>CABRXB010000009.1 GCA_902474785.1 uncultured Eubacteriales bacterium
CCGGCAGGACATATGTCCTGACGAAAATCTGCCGCGTACAGACAAAGGACAAGACTTTATGATGTCGTGTTCTCTGTGGTATACTGTTTTGCAAGGTGGTGAAACAAAAATGAAAATAGATCGCTTGATTGCCATCATCACTGTGCTGCTACAGCAGGAAAAAGTAACCGCGCCTGAATTGGCAGAGCGATTCGAGGTTTCAAGGCGCACGATCAATCGAGACATTGAAGATATTTGCAAGGCGGGCATTCCCCTTGTTACGACACGGGGCTATGGCGGGGGTGTCTCTGTGGCCGATGGCTACAAGATTAACAAAACGCTTTTCACCGAGGATGAGCTGCAAACTGTTTTGACGGCGCTGAAAGGAATCGACAGCGTATCCAAAACCTCCTATCTTGCAAGGCTGTCAGACAAGTTGTTTTGCAAGGGCGGCGCAGAGCTTGTCATGCAGGACGTTATTGTCATTGATTTGGCGTCGCACAATCAAAAACCGCTCACTGAGAAAATCGACGCAATCAAAAAAGCAATATGGGAAAAGCGGCAGATTGCCTTTCAATACCATTCGAACAAGGGGGAGCAAAAACGCAGGATAGAACCCTACCGTCTGGTGTTTCAATGGTCGTCCTGGTATGTGTTTGGGTATTGCCTGGATCGCCAGGCGTTTCGCCTGTTCAAATTGAATCGACTTTGGGAATTGGAAATTTTATCAGAGCTGTTTACAGGCAGAGATATTCCGGCCGAAGAATTGAATTTCGGAAAGTATTTTGACAACAGGAAGTTTCACTTAAAGGCGCTCTTTTCCAAAAGTGAAAAATCCCGCCTGATTGATGAATATGGCATCTGCTGCTATTCTGAGGATGCGGCCGGCCGCCTGCTCTTCGAATGGGATTTTGTAAGCTATGAGAATATGCGGGAGTGGATTTTCAGCTTCGGGGACAAGGTGACGGTTTTAGAGCCGGAACTGTTGCGCGACGACAGAATACGACAGGCCGACAACATTTTAAAAAATCGGTTCAAGTAACATGACACACAGATGTCGCGTTATGGCTGGTATACTACCGTCAAAAAGGAGGTACATACTGTGGTTGAATCAAGATGCGGCATCCTGTGCAGCGCGTGCGGATACAGAGAACAAATGGGATGCAAAGGCTGCATAGAGATGGAAAAGCCCTTTTGGGGTGAGAGCTGCCCGGTGAAATCCTGCGGCGAAGCCAAAGGATATGAGCACTGCGGGCGGTGCAGTGCATTTCCCTGCGCGCTGCTCAATCAGTTCGCCTACGACGAAAAGCAGGGCGACGGCGGCAAGCGCATTGAACAATGCAAATGCTGGGCGAAAGACAGGTGACTTCATTGCTTTTCACTTTTCCAACCATCAAGTGGAGCCACGTTCCCATAGCGCAGGAAGAAGCTGCGTTCTGCGCAAGGGCAAAAAGCCGTGTTGACGACAGGCTTTAACGGCAAACTCAATTTCTGCCATCCGTCAAGCTCCTGCTTTTGACGTCCACACAAAAAGAAGGGGCAAACGGCTCTGCGGCAAGTCGAGTTCGGCCTGCCGCAGAGCCGACGGCACTTTTTTTGACATCGTCAACCTGTTGGGACGAAAGGCGCCCGACGCAGGGAACAGAGATTGCTCTTGCACCTGCATGCACATGTTTTCATCCTGGACGCGCCGGCCGATCGGTCGCCCGGCGTACAGTGCGACCCTGAAAGGCAGAACCGGCACCGAGACGGGTTTGCAAAGCAAAGCCGCCGCATTTGATTCAAATTGAGCAAAGGAGGCCGCCTATGAACTGGGAACCGTGGACAGGCTGTTACAAAATAAGTGACGGCTGCACAAACTGTTATTTTTACGGGCCGCATGCCAAACGCTACGGACAGAATACGATTGTCAAAACAGACAAATTCGACTGGCCCGTCAGAAGAAACAAAAAAGGCGAGTACAACATCAAGGGGGATAAAATTCTCGCCACCTGCTTTGCCACCGATTTTTTCCTGCCCGAAGCGGACGAATGGAGAAAAGAGGTTTGGGCCATGATCCGGGAGCGCACGGACATTGATTTTTTGATTTTGACAAAGCGCATCGACCGCTTCCCCGTGTCGCTGCCGGCCGACTGGGGCGATGGCTATGACAATGTGAACATCGGCTGCACGGCGGAAAACCAGGCGCTGGCCGACGAGCGGCTTCCCCTGTTTTTATCCTATCCGATGAAACGGCGATTCATCGCCTGTGCGCCGCTTTTGGAAGCGATCGACCTGACCCCCTATCTTCACGGGGTGGATCATGTGACAGTCGGCGGCGAGACGGGACGGGAAGCGCGCGTGTGTGACTATGAGTGGGTGCTGGCCATCCGAGAGCAATGCGTCAAAGCGGGCGTGACCTTTTGGTTTAAGAACACCGGTTCGCTGTTCAGGCATGACGGCGCCGTGGAAAAGATCAATCCGTATCGGCAGTCCGGCAGGGCAAAGGAGCTGGGGCTTGATATTTCAGACGGAAAACGGCTGTTTTGAGCCTTTGGCCGATTCCGTGCAGCCATGCGCATGTTATGGCGCGCAGATGCGTTTTTCCGCGTTTGGCAGACGGTCAAACCTATAACAACCAACATGTTGTGCGGTTTCTGCAACTTGTCGGAAGTCATGAACAATCGGGCTGGAAAATATTGATATTTTCCAGCCCGATTGTTGCGCTGCCCCTTTACTTGTGGGGGCGTTTTATGATATAACATTAGTAATGATGCACACATTGCGGGGAATGTTTTTGTCGAATGCACGACCAAATGACCAAATATGGTCAAGTCAATGAGCAATGAAAAAACGGCGAAAGACTGCGCAGAAGGTCCGCCGTCCAACGGCTGGTCGCATCCATGACCGGCTGTTTTTTGCGGTCAGGAGCTAATTTTTATGGCAGCGAGCCGAGATGAGGGGTTGTTTGCGGCCAGTCAAACGCCATAAGACGGTCGCCTGATTTCGAATTGCCAGCCTTTGCCCAAGGCAGTTGCCCACAAGACAACACATTATGCAGGCAGAGGCTTGCTTGTCTTCATCACGGCGCGCGCGCCAAAGCTACAAAGGAGGGAATGAGAGAAAAATTGATCGCGCAGGATTTTAATCTCATCAAATCGAGCAGGAGGAAATCAACATGACAAAGCGATTGCTTGCAAGCGTTATGGCGTTCGCCATGCTCTTCACATTGCTGCCCACCGCGGCGCTGGCGGATAACGATCCGCCGTCCGACGTCGTTGACGTTGTTTATGTCGATGGCGTCAACGGAGACGATGAAAATGACGGCACAAGTAAGGAGGCGGCGGTCGAAACCCTGGTCGCAGCTTACGATAAGCTCAGAGAGGCTGGCGGCACCATCGTGGTCTGCGGCGATGTGACGCAGGGGACATCGTCATGGAATGTGCCCGCCAAACCCGTCACATTCACCAGCGTTTACGAGGGTGAGGACTACACCTCGTCGGCCGTGCTGACCATAAATTGCACTTGGAAAGCCCATGCGGCGCTCACCTTTGAGAATATCGTCATCAGCGCCAGCAACAAGGTGATCTATGCCAATGGCAACAAGCTGACCTTTGGCGAGGGCGTAACCATGGCGACGCACGGGGTGACAGACCCGGGCCTGAGCCTCTATGGAACCGACAAGGCGACGGTTGGCAAAACAGATATTGTCATTCAAAGTGGTCTGTTTCGCACCGTGTCCGGCGGCGCAAGTACTGCCAGTGGAAGCGTAACAGGCGATGTGTCCATGGAGATCAGCGGCGGCAGCATTACCGCGCTGTATACCAGCAGCGGCAACAACTCCGTTGAGGCCAAGGGCGTCGACAAAACTGCGACTGTTACGATCAGCGGCGGCGTCATTGGCAATTTCTACGGCGCAGCCGCACCCTGCGGCAGCGAGAAAATCACCATTTCCGGCGGCGAGATCGGCATCTTTTATTCCCTCTACCGATATGGCACGGTTGGCTCGGCGGAAGGCGGCAGCGCCGACCCCGTCATTCAAATGGACATCACGGGCGGTGAGATCGGCACATTTTACGCCGGCGGCTATTGCACGACCAGCGCCGGCACTTCCGTTGTTCACGGCAATGTGGAGCTCAACCTCACGGACGACGTTGGGGGCGCGTTTTCCATTGCAAACTTATACCTGCGCGCTTACGGCAGCAGCGCCGCGCACGGACACAGCGCCATCACCGGCAACCTGACAGTCCATACAACGCAGACGTCCTATGCCAACGCGAAGTCGGTGGGGCAGGACGCCGCCTGCATCGCCGGCGGCATCGAAGTCGACATCAGCGATGCGCAGGGGGAGGATCCCTTTGTGCCTGTCGGCCCGGGAGATGAAGACCAGAAAGTGACCGGCGAGGGCAACGAGGGTTCTCCCTACCTGCTCACCACCGCCGAGCAAATTGAGGCGCTGGCAAAGGCGTTGAGCGCCGACGCCGACAACCGGGCGGAGGGTCTGCTCTGGTTCCCCGAGGGGGCCACAACCGCGCAGCTTCAAACGGCCCACTATCGGCTGGAGGACAATATCACGCTCGTGAGCGGCAAGACCTACAGCACCGATTTGAAGGAATTTTTCTGCGGCATCGGCAGCACGAGCTACCCCTTCAAAGGCGACTTCGACGGAAACAGAGAAGCGGGGTATCAGATAACGGTTCAATACGATTACACCGCGGATGCTGTCCCGATCAACTACTACATCGGCGTGTTTTCCGTGACAAACGATGCCGTGATTCACGATCTGGTCGTCAGCGACGACAGTTATTTCAAGGTCGATCAGAGCAGCGGCGTGAACCTGTATGGCTCCATGCTCATTGGGCATTGCAGCGGCAAGACCGTTGTGCAAAACTGCACGGTGGGCGGAACGGCCGAGGTCGACTTTGGAGAGCGGTTTTTCCACAACATTCGCTTTGGCTTCATCGGCGGCAACTTCCTTGGCACGATTGAGGATAGCACGGTGACAAAGGGCAGCACGATCCAGATCTCGGGCGTGTCCACCTCCTCTGGAAACGGCATGGCGCGCGGCGCGGGCATCGCCTCCCTGGGGGGCGACGCCACGTTGAGAAATTGTGTCAACCATGCGAACGTCACCGTGGAGCACGGCACGGCGGCGGGCCTTGTTAGCGCCCACAACGCGGCAAAAATCGAGCTGGAGGGCTGCGTCAACACCGGCGCGATTTTGGCGTTGTCAGGCAGCGCCTATGCCCTTGATTTTACGGTGGACGAGACAACATATGAAAACTGTGTTCAACAGGTCGAAGCCACAGGCTCTTGGCAGCTCGTCGCAGGGGAGACAACGACCCCGTTGACGGCCGTTGACGGCGTGCTGGACATTCCGATCACCGCGCAGGGCGGCAACACATACAGCGACGAGGTCTATCTTCTGAGCGGCGACGGCGCGCGCTATGTGTTCAGCGAGGAAAACGCGGTCTATGTAAACCTGCGCCCCTACAGTGGCTACGTTGGGGAGCCTGTGTTCACGGAAATGACGCCCTTGGTCATCTCCACGGCGGAGCAGTATCTGCAGGTAAAGGCGGGGTTCTCCGGCGACGCGGCAGCCCTGAACGCCATTTTTGCAGACACCGCAGCCGCCAGCGCGACAACCTCGGCCAAGCAGACGCTTTTGATGCAGGCGCACTTGAAAATTGGAGAGGATTTTTCCCTTGGAACACCCGAAGCTCCCCTGCGCGAGCCGCTTGGCCTTGGCAGCACTCTGCACCCATTTGGCGGCAGCGTGGACGGCAATGGAAAAACCGTCGCCATGTATGTCAGCATGGAGGACGCAAGCTGCGATATCTCCTCCTTTGTGGGGGTTCTCGACGACAATGCCAGCGGCGAAATCAAGGATCTGACGCTGGTTGGCGCGCTTTCCTATCGGGAAAACAGCCAGTTTCACATGAGCTATGTCCCCATGACCACCCTGGTGCGGGATGTGCCGCAGGGCTATGTGATCAGAGGGTGCGCCAGCCGTGTTTCGATCAGCTATGAAAACGACGGCAGCTCCTTGGGCAGCGGCACCCTGTTTGCAGGAGGCCTGGCACGCTATGCATACGGAGAAATGGAGAACTGCACAAACGAAGGCGATATCACAGTGACAGAAAAAAGCGGCTATTATGCAACTGTTTTCGCCGGCGGCATCTGCGCGGACGCATACAATGTCTTGACCGGCTGTAAAAACACCGCCGATATTACGCTCAAGGCCAATTCTGCCTATGGCGGCGGCATTGCGGGACGGCTCAACGCCGGTTCCGCCGTCGACGGCTGCACAAACGAAGGCTCGGTCAGCGTCGCCAGCGAGGTCGCCTGTTACGTGGGCGGCATCGCCGGCGCGACAAACGGCGCAAACGAAATCGCGCTCACAGACTGCGTGAACAGCGGGGCCGTCGACGCCTATTCCGCCAATAATGCCAGCTCCGCAGGCGGCATCGTGGGCAATTTGTATTTGGGAAATACGGGCAAAGGCCTGACCAACAGCGGCGATATTTACGCGGGGAGCGACGCAAGCTCGGCCCGTGCGGGAGGCATCGCCGCCGTAGTGAGCATGAGCAGCGCCACTGCCGCTGCGCAAGAGGAGCTGCTTGACACCGCGAACAGCGGCACCATCACAGCCAAGTCTTATAATTCCAGCTATGTCGGCGGCATCGTCGGCCTGCTGCAATACAGGGGAACCCTGTCCAATGCGAAAAACACCGGCAAAATCATTGGTATCTCCACAGACAGCGGCACATATACGGGGGGACTTGTCGGCAGCATTTCCGGGTCCAATCAAAGGGAAATCAGCGGCGGCGTCAATGAGGGAGCCGTTTTGGGTCAGGTGACGCTTGGCACCGCCTATGTGGGCGGCCTGGTCGGAAGCGCGACCTGGATGGAAATGGATGCCTGTGTCAACGTAGGCAGCGTGGCGGGCGAATACGTCGGTCAGCGCAATGGCAGCGCCTATGTGGGCGGGCTGGTCGGATATATGGCGGCAAGCGCCGAGGCTGCAATAAAGCGTTCAGCCTCCACCGGCGCAGTTTCGATTTCTGCCAGCGGCAGCGGCTCGTACAACGCCGGCGGCGCCATCGGACGAAGCGGCGCGACGGCCGCCCAACCGTTGATCTTTGCGGACAATTTGATCGCCGCTCCGATTTCCGTGGTTTCGACCGCGGCGGGCTCGGTCTACGACAGCCCGGTGTTTGGCTATATCGCAACTTCCGGCGGCAGGATTACCGCGCTGGCGGAGGCGTCCGCCGACAACTACTTTAGCGTTGATGTCGGAGGCGCTGAAGAGTCCAGCGGCTACAATTCGGGGAAACACGACAGCATTACCGCCCTGAAGCTGAACACGCCTTTGACGCTGGCTTTTGACGACAACGAGGGCAAAAACGCGCTGGCTGTTGGGGCAAGCGAGCAGATGCGCTTTTCGCCAAAGGGAGAAGGGCAGCCCAGCAGCTCTATTGAAGGCACCACCGTCAAGCCCGCAGGCGACGCAAGCGGCGTGGATGAATACAACGCCGAGATGCCGCTGAACACCGAAACGGTGACAATGCCAGCGGGGTATGACGCATTTGCCGTTCCCTTTGGGACGCTCCAGGTGATTGTGGGAACGAGCACTGAGAGCGTGGCCGCTGTGACAGTCGACTCCGAGGCCACCACTCATACGCTGACAACCGCGCTGCCCGGCGCACCGGAGCAGGACAGTGCCGTGACAATCAAGGCGATTGCAAAAGATGGCGAGGGCGACCCGATTGAAACTGGCAACAGCAGCCTCGTGATCTGGAAGTTCTATTCTGACGCCGATGGAACAAAGGAGCTCTCCGCCACGGCGCTTGCCAACTACGCCAGCGTCGCGGTGACAGGCAATGAGCTTGCCATCACCGCCGACAAGACGCTGATCACGCGCTATGTCTTCTATGTCAGGGCAGTTTCCGCGGTTGACAGCGGCAAGACCTCCGATATGCTGACCATCGCCATCATGCCAAGACCGATCACTGGACTGACCATAACAGCCGACGGGATAGGGGACGGACAACTGGCCATGCTTTCCGGCGTGACGGCGCAGCTTGGCGCGACAGTCTTGCCGCAGAGCGCAAACCAGGACGTCGTCTGGTCGAGCAGCGACGTGACGGTTGCCACCGTCTCTGCCGGCGGTCTTGTCACCGCCCTGCGCGGCGGCACCGCGACCATCACCGCCGCCTCGAAGCAGACCGGCTCTGTCAGCGACAGTCTGACGGTCCATATCTTGTCCTCCATCTCCGGCCTGTCTGTCAGCTTGGAGGAGACCATGGCGCCGGGTGATACCGCAAGCGCCACGGCGGAAATTTTCTACCAGGGCGGCAAGGTGGAGGGCAGCAGCGAGCCCGACGGCGTCGTCTGGTCGAGCAGCAACACAGAGGTTGCGACCATTGACAGCAACAGCGGCGAAATCACCGCCGCCGCGCCCGGCACGACGACGATCACGGCGACAAGCGTCGGAAGGGGCGCGGACGGCAACGTTGTCGCGGCCAGCGCGCAGCTCACCGTCTATCAGGAGGTCGAGCGCGTGCAACTGAACAAGAACGCCCTTGACCTTCTCGTGGGCAACAGCGAAACCCTGACAGCGGTTGTGAGCCCGGACAACGCGACCAACCCCGGCGTCAAATGGAAGAGCAGCGATACGAGCGTCGCCACCGTGGACAGCTTCGGCCTGGTGCGGGCCGTCGGCATCGGAGAGGCTACCGTCACCGTAAGTTCTGCGGAAAATGCGGATCTCTCTGACGAGGTGACGGTGACCGTCTCTTCGCTGAACAACACGATTCAATCCATGAGCCTCGCCGACGGCGACGTGATCGACGTGCAGGATGGCTTTACAATTGAGTTCACAGAGCCCATGGGCGGCACGCCGGTTGTCTCGCTGAACGGAGACGGCAGCGCCTCTGTCGTGTGGAGGGAAAACACCACCGTATTGGCAGTCGATCTGTCCGGCTTGACCAAGAATACCGAATATACAATCACAATCAGCGGCGTGGCCTATTCCAACGGCCGGGCCTTTGACCCCATCACCGTAGCCTGCCGGACAATAAAAGATCCGCAGGCGGAAGAAGTCCTGCTGATCGTCAGCGGCAGCGAAAGCGACACGATCCTCGACGGCAATGAAAACGCAACACCGGACAATGTCAAAGTTCAGTACACCGAAGAGGTCACGACAAAGGAAGAAGCTGCCCTCGCAGAGAGCAGCGCCATTCCCCGCAACTATTCGATTTCCGGCTTTTTCGGGCTGAACCTGCTTGTCAATGACGAGGTTGTTGAACCGGCAAAACTCAACAGAGCCGTCACGGTCACCATCGACTGGGATGTTGTGTCCGGCAGGCAGTATCGCATCGCACATCTTCTCGATGATAAAACCGTGGAGATCCTGACGGCGACGGCAAGCGTGAAGGACAAAACGCTCACCTTCTCCGTCACAGAGCTCAGTCCCTTTGCCGTTCTCTCCCGCTCAAACAGCAACAGCGGCGGCGGCAGCGTCACGTACTACAGCATCACGGCCAGGGCGGATGAAAACGGCTCCATCAGCCCGAGCGGAGCTGTCAGCGTGCGCTTCGGCGACGGGCAGACATTTGTCATCACGCCCAAAGAGGGCTATCTCGTCGACGATGTCCGCGTGGACGGCAAGAGCGTGGGTGCGGTCAGCAAATACACCTTTGAGAATGTACACGCGAGCCACACCATTGCGGCCTCCTTTGTGAAAGAAAACGACGGATTGGCCGATGGATTTGCCGATGTTTCAGACGGGGCCTATTATGCCGACGCGGTGGCCTGGGCTTTGGATCAGGGCATTACCAGCGGCACGAGCGCGACGACCTTCAGCCCCGACGCGAGCTGCACCCGCGCCCAGATGGTGACCTTCCTCTGGCGCGCTGCAGGCGCTCCGAAGCCAAAGGCCGGCGGCAACCCCTTTGAGGATGTGCAGAGCGGCGCCTACTACTATGACGCGGTTTTGTGGGCTGTGCAGCAGGGGATCACCAGCGGCACGAGTGCGACGACCTTCAGCCCGGATGAGGTCGTAACCCGCGGGCAGACTGTGACCTTCCTGTACCGTGCGGCAGGCTCTCCGGTTGTCGTCGAAAACAACCCCTTTACGGATGTTGAGCCCGACGCCTACTATGCGCAAGCTGTGCTGTGGGCCTTTTCGAAGGGGGTCACTTCGGGAACGGATGATCACACCTTCAGTCCCAACGCGGATTGCACGAGGGCGCAGATTGTGACCTTCCTGTATCGCGCCACACAAAAATAAAAGCAAAACAAAAGGAGCGAGGGCAAAAGCCCTCGCTCCTTGCACTTTGGTAAAATAACAGTCTGGCCGGAGCAGGAAGATCAGGCCGCCCCTTTTTACCAAAGTCTGCGTCACTGCATGAGATCTTGGCGCATGAAATTCCGCATTGCTCCCCGTGGGAACCCGGGTGTTTGCAGGGCGGGGACTTGGAAGATTCTGCAACCGGTCTTGCTGTTTGTCCCGAGGTCTGCAATCGTCGTCCAAAGGCTGCGCGCCCCTGCCTTTGGTAGGGGCGCGTTGCCGGCCAGAGAGAATCGCCTATAAAAAACAAAAGCCGGCAGGTGTTGCACAGTTTTTCAAAAGGCGAAACCATGATACATTTGCGGACGTGTGTAATCGCTGGCTGGCTTTTACGAGGCAGGGGGGCGCAGGCGGGAATAAACCGGCGACGTGGCGTCCTTTTGTAGATCCGACGCATCGGTGAGGTCGGTCTGCATACAAGCCGGTGCGTGGGGCCTCGTTTGTGTTTTCATCAAGGGCAGGGCAAAACAAAGAACATGGCCGCCTCGGACGCTGCCGCGCATCGCCGCAAAGGGCAAACACCGCTCGCATGCGCCATTTTTCTCAAAGCTCCTGTCAGGGCGGACGCCGGCAATGCTCAATCTTCACATTCCAATGCTGTAGCGGGGATGCAGTTCAGGCGCCATCAAACAGACCTGGTGCGTCATCTTGCAGGGGGATGGGCGCCAAGGCATGGGGCGGCCGCCCAGGTCTTCAAGGACAATCGCCAGAGTTCATCAGTCCGCCAAGGGCTTTGCCGGACGTCGAACAGGGGGAAGGGGACGCTGGAACGGACGATACGCCGCCCCATACAGGCATTTTTGGCGACATAGTACGGCGCGCGGCCTCCCCCTTAAGCCCTTGATTTCGCAGAGCTGACAGCATGTCGTCACCCCGGCGGGGTGTTTTGAGAAAATGCAAGCGCGTCCCGTGGCGCGGGACAAAGAGCAGGGCGATCGCGCTCTTTTGCCCCCTGGAATTTCTTGATTCTTACAGGGAAGTAGGATATAATAAATCTTGGAAATCATAACATAAAGGAGTGACCCGCATGAACAACTTTTTATACGACATTGGCACAAAGATCTATTTTGGCAAGGGACAGATTGAAAACCTCGGTGCGGCGGTCAAGGCCTATGGCGACAAGGCGCTTTTGGTCTATGGCGGCGGCAGCATCAAGAAGACCGGGATCTACGATGCGGCCATGGCGTCTTTGAAAAAGGCTGGCGTCTCCACGATGGAGCTTGCCGGCGTGGAGCCCAATCCGCGCGTCACTTCGGTGCGCGAAGGGGTCAAGCTGTGCCGCGAAAACGGGGTGCAGGTTGTGCTGCCCATCGGCGGCGGCTCCTCGATCGACTGTGCAAAGGTCATCGCAGGCGCGGTTTCCTATGATGGCGACCCGTGGGATCTGGTGGTCGGAAAGGCCAGATACCAGAGCTTTTTGCCCATCGTGTCGGTATTGACGCTGGCCGCCACCGGCAGCGAGATGGACGCAGTGGCCGTCATCTCCAACATGGACACCAACGACAAGTTGGGCACGGGCCATCCCGACATGCGCCCCAAGGCATCGATCCTCGATCCCACCTATACCTTCACGGTCTCCAAGTATCAAACGGCTGCCGGCACCGCCGACATCATGAGCCACATCATGGAAAACTATTTTGGCGGCAGCGAGGGCGGCTACCTGCAGGATCGCATGGCCGAAGCCCTGCTCAAGACCTGCATCAAATACGGCGTGATTGCCCTTCGTGAGCCCGACAATTACGAGGCGCGCGCCAATCTGATGTGGGCTTCGTCCCATGCCATCAACGGCCTGATCTCTCTGGGCAAGGAACACCCCTGGTCGGTGCACTCGATGGAGCATCAGCTCTCCGCTTACTACGACATCACCCACGGCGTGGGGCTGGCGATTTTGACGCCCGCCTGGATGGACGCCATTTTGAGCGACGAGACGGTGGACAAATTTGTGGAGTTTGCCGTCAATGTCTGGGGCGTTGCGCCCGGGGCAGACAAGTTTGCAACGGCAAAAGAGGGCATCGCCTGTCTGCGCGCTTACTTTAAGGAAATGGGTATTCCCGCGACGTTGCCTGAAGTTGGCATCACCGATGAGACCCATTTTGACGCCATGGCTGAAAAAGCCGAACAGGGCGGTCTCCTCAAGGCCTATGTGCCGCTGCCCGCCGCCAAGATCAAGGAGATTTTCCGCGCCTGCATGTGACATGAAGGAGCATTTTGATGAACCAGGAAACTGGAAACAGGGGAGAGGGGATCGACCGTTTTCTTGCACAGGACGGGCGCATCAAAACTCTGCCCAAAAACAGGGAAAAACGCCGCGAGGTGTTGTGCTATCTGGTGGAAAAATTCGAACGGAACAGGGACTACAGCGAGCGTGAGGTCAACGCTGTTTGCGAGCAGTGGCACACGTTTGAAGACCTGTTTTTGCT
>CABRXB010000010.1 GCA_902474785.1 uncultured Eubacteriales bacterium
TGTTTACTGGCGGGGCGCCTGCTCCAAAATCCCGCCGCCAAGCACCAGCTCCCCATCGTAAAACACAGCCGACTGTCCCGGCGCGCCCATGGAAACCGGCTGGTCAAAGGTCAGGCAAACCGTTTTTGCCGCGATGTCCAGAGGACTGACCAGGGCGGGATATTCCGCTGCGCCCAGCCGCAGCTTGACGGTGGCGCGAAGCGGCGCCCCCGGCGCGGGGATCGACGTCCACACCACGTCCGACACCGCAAGGCGGCGGCGCAACAGGGCCTCTTTGCCCGCCAGTGTGACATCGCCAGTCCTGGGGTCGATCTCTGTGACAAAAAGCCTGCGATCGGCCGCAACGCCCAACCCTTTTCGCTGTCCCACGGTGTAGCGTCCGACGCCGGCGTGCCGGCCCAGGACGCGCCTGCTCTCGTCAACAAAACGGCCCGGCTTAGGCGTCACGCCAAGCTCGGCAAGCGCCGCCGTGTGGTCCCCGTCCGGCACAAAGCAGATGTCCTGACTGTCGCGTTTTTGCGCCACGGGCAGCTTCCACTGCCCGGCCAGGGCGCGCACCGCAGGCTTGTCAAGCTGCGAGAGGGGCAGCAGCAGGCGGCGCAGCGTCGCCTGCTCCAACCGATACAGCATATAGCTTTGATCCTTGGCGCTGCCGTGGCGCAGCAGCGCCGCGCGCGCCGCCTCGTTGCGGACCTTTGCATAGTGGCCGGTGGCCACATGGGGCGCGCCCAGCTTGTCGGCCAGCTCGCACAGCGCCGCAAACTTGACGTTTTTGTTGCAGACAATGCAGGGGTTGGGCGTGCGACCGCTCTCATATTCCTGTGCAAAATTGCGCAGCACTGTGCGCGCAAAAGCCTCTTTCACGTCGAGCTCCACAAGCGGCAGATCGAGGGCCTGTGCAACGTCCATGGCGTCCTCGCGCGCGCTGGGCGCGCCCGGCACGCGCAGCAGCGCGCCGCACACCGAAAGCCCGTCCTGTTGCAGCAGCGCCGCCGCCACACCCGAGTCCACCCCGCCCGACAGCCCCAGCACCACGTCGATCTTGCCACGGGAAAAGGCCTCTGTCTGCCGCAGCAAAACAGAGGCCGAAATCACGCCGGACACACTGGCGGGTCGATCAGGCATGCTGGCAGGCCTCATGAAGGTCTCCATGGCAGCACTCCATCTCGGCCACACTGTCAAACCCGACGATGGGCTTGGGGTCGATGCCCTGTCTCTTGTAGTAGTCGATGAGGGCAGCCTTGATCGCATCCTCGGCGAGCATGGAGCAGTGCATCTTGATGGGGGGCAGCCCGTCGAGCGCCTGCGCCACGGCGGTGTTGGTCAGGGCGAGCGCCTCGGAAACGGTCTTTCCCTTGACCATCTCGGTGGCCATCGAACTGGTGGCCACCGCCGCGCCGCAGCCAAAGGTCTTGAACTTGACGTCGGTGATGACGTTGTTTTCAATCTTCATGTAGATGCGCATGATGTCGCCACAGGTGGGGTTGCCCACCTCGCCCACGGCATTTGCATCGGCAATCTCCCCCACATTGCGCGGGTTGGTGAAATGATCCATCACTTTTTCACTGTACATAGAAAGCGTTCTCCTTTATCCAAGTCCTGAAAGCTCCCCGCGCGCCCTTCCTTCAAAAAGAGCGCGCAGGGGCTTTGTTTTTTCGTAAAACGGGTTTGTCGTACAACTTATCTCACTTGGAGAGCGGGGACATGGCGCGCAGCTTTTCCACAATGGGGGGCAGCACTTCGAGAATATAGTCGACGTCCTCCTGCGTGGAGTAATCGGCAAAGGTAAAGCGAAGCGAGCCATGCGCCGTGGCGTGGTCGAGGCCGATGGCCATGAGCACATGGGAGGGGTTGAGCGACCCCGAGGTGCATGCCGAGCCCGACGCGGCGCACACGCCCTGCATGTCGAGCATCATGAGCAGCGATTCGCCTTCGACATATTTGATCGAGACGTTGACGTTGCCGGGCAGCCGGTGTTCGCGGTCGCCGTTGATCTTGATGTCGGGGATGCGCTCGAGCAGCCCGTCGATCAGGCGGTCGCGCAGAGCGGCCACGCGCTTCGACTCCTCGGGCAGCTTCTCGGTGGCGAGCTCAATGGCCTTTCCAAGCCCCACGATGAAGGGCACGCTCTCGGTTCCGGCGCGGCGCTTTCTCTCCTGGCCGCCGCCGTCCATGAAGTTGGGGAGGTTGATCCCCTTTTTCAGATACATGGCGCCAATGCCCTTGGGCGCATGGAACTTGTGGCCCGAGAGACTGAGCATGTCGATGTTCATGGCCTGCACGTCGACAGGGACATGGCCGATGGCCTGCACCGCATCGGTGTGAAAGAGGATGCCGCGCTCTGCGCACACGGCGCCGATCTCGGCGATGGGCTGGATGGTGCCGATCTCATTGTTTGCGAACATCACAGAGACCAGGATGGTGTCGGGCCGGATGGCGGCCACCAGGTCTTCCACGCGCACCCTGCCATTTTCATAGACGGGCAGGTATGTGATCTCAAACCCCTCTTTTTCCAGCGTCTCAAGCGAGTGCAAAATGGCGTGGTGCTCAAAGGGCGTGGAGATGATGTGACGGCCCTTGTCGCGGCGCAGCTGCGCCGCGCCTTTGAGCGCCCAGTTGTCGGCCTCGGTGCCGCACGAGACAAAATAGATTTCATTTGGGGTGGCGTTCAGGGCCTTCGCCACCTGTGCGCGGGCATTTTCAAGCGCGGCTTTGGCCTTGCCTGCAAAGCCATAGACGGCGGAGGGATTTCCATAGTATTCGGTGAAGTAGGGCAACATTGCCGCAACAACCTCATCGGACACGCGGGTGGTTGCCGCATTGTCGGCATACACAAAGCGTTTTTCCATGACTGGTCACTCCTTCAAGATGGTGTGGTGTTTCAAGAGGGAAAATTGTCGAAGGGGATGGTGCAAAAAGATGGTTTCTTACCATTATAGTAAGAGGCGGATCTTTTTTGACCTGCCCCAAGGCTACAAAGTCTCCTGCTCCTTCCGATAGCCGGGGTCGGGCTGCGTGGCGGCGGCGGCGGCCTTGACCGCCAGCTCGTCGCAGCGGTTGTTGAGCGCATTGTCGGCGTGCCCCTTGACCCAGACCGGGGTGACGCGGTGGCGGGAGAGCTGTTCCAAAAGCGCCTGCCAGAGATCGGGGTTGAGCACCGGTTTTCCGTCGGCCTTTTTAAAGCCGCGCCTTTGCCAGTTTTGAAGCCAGCCCAGCCGCAGCGCGTCGACCAGATACTTGCTGTCGCTGTACAGCGTCACCTCACAGGGCTCCTTGAGCTTTCGCAGCCCTTCCACCGCAGCCAGCAGCTCCATGCGGTTGTTGGTGGTCAGCCGATATCCTCCCGACAGCTCCAGCCGGTGAGACCCGTAACACAGCACGATGCCATAGCCCCCCTTGCCGGGGTTGCCGCTGCACGCGCCGTCGGTATAGAGCTCCACTTGCTTCATCCATAACCTCAAACTCTACTGATTTTGTGTGAATTCGTTTAAAGCATACCACATCGGTAGACTTTTTTCAACCCTGTTTTCAGGGAAATTTTGAGTTGTCTTTTCCACTTGCTGCTCACAGAACAGACATTGAAAAATGTGTCGTCATGTGCCATAATAAAAGATATAAAAATTTTGCTTTCTTTTGTCCGCTTCTGTCCTCAATGAAGCGCGCCGCTCCCATGCAAGGCGCTGCTTTCATTTTTGCCGAAAGGAGGTCTGCCTATGCGCCGTATCGCCGCTCTTTTGCTCTGCGCGCTCCTTGCCATGAGCCTTCTCACGCTGCCCGCCGCGGGCGAAGTCTATCCGGAACAACAGGTTGTGGACGGCGTGTGGCGCTTTGTGGTGGACGATGCCATCACCTATCACGACGAGAGCATTTTGCCCGTCGAACAGGACGACGTGCTCTACTTCCCCGTGGAGCTGCTGCTGACGCCGCTTGGCGCCGACTATCAGCTCGACGAGGCAACGCGCACGTTGAGCCTGTATCGCGACGAGCAGATCATCGCCATCAACTTGATCACGGGCCAGGCCATCACCTCCGACGGACGCTTTTTGCTCACCCGCGCCGTCTACCGCAGCGGCACCTACTACGTCTCGGCGTCGCTGGTGCTCAGGGAGTTTGGCGGCAGGCTGGCGACGCTTCCCAACAACGTCTATCGGCTGACCACCGGCAGCCAGGCGCTGACCGACGACGAGATCATGGCCATCATGAACTGCATGCCCTCCTTTCGGCCCGAGGTGGTGGATCAGCCGCCCGTCTATCTGCTGTTCCGCGGCGCTGGCGCGGGCCTCTCGCGCACGCTGACCCTGCTCTCCCAGCAGGGCATCCGCGCCACCTTCTTTTTCACGGCCGGCGACATCGAGCGCAGCCCCGCCACGCTGCGCCGCATCTACATCTCAGGGCATCGCATCGGCATCTATGCCGAGAGCGGAACCACGGCCGAGGTGGTGCGCGCCAACAACCTGCTCCAAAAAGTGCTCAAGCTGCGCACCAGCCTGGTCTACGCCCCTGCCGACGCCTCCTCTGCGCTTGAGAGCGCGGGCTATCTCGTCTGGAACTCCAATCTCTCGGCCGCGCTCGAGAGCGATACCCTGTCTCTCTCGCCGGTGCTCTCCACCGTGGGGTGGACCACCTCGGTGTGGTTTGGCGGCTCGGCGGAGTCGGCGCAGACGCTCGAGCGCGTGCTCGCCTCCGTCTCAGAGCTGCGCCTTCGCATCCCGTCGGAGACCATGCGTGCCTTTCGCTGGTAAATTTTGCGCTCCATGCGTGCAGCTTTCTTGTGCTTTTGGCATACCTATGGTATAATGATTTTTCCATCAAACAAGGCGGGAGAGCATCTCACTTCTTCTCGCAAAAGGAGCTGCTATGGACAGTCGCGCCATTGGCGTTTTTGATTCGGGGCTCGGCGGGTTGACGGCCGTCAGCGCCCTAAGGGAACTTCTGCCCCAGGAAGACGTCGTTTATTTTGGAGACACCGGCCGCGTGCCCTATGGCACGCGCAGCGCACAGACCATCTTTCGCTATGCCGCGCAGGACGTGCGTTTTCTGCTCGGACACGACATCAAGTGCATCGTGGTGGCCTGCGGCACCGTGAGTTCCGTGGCGCTGCCAAAGCTGCTGGAGCTGACCGACGTGCCCATCCTGGGCGTCATCGACCCGGCGGTGCGCGCGGCGGTGCGCGCCACCAAAAACGGGCGCATCGGCGTGGTGGGCACCAGCGCCACCATCCGAAGCGGCACCTACAGAGAAGGGCTGCTCGCCGCAAATGCACACCTTGAAATCATCTCCAAGCCCTGCCCGCTGCTGGTGCCGCTGGTGGAGGACGGACGCTTTTTCGAAGGCAGCGCCGTCACCGAACTGCTGGTGGAGGAATACCTCACCCCGCTGCTGCGGCAGGACATCGACACGCTTATTTTGGGCTGCACCCACTATCCTCTCTTGACCGGCATTTTCTCCAAGCTGTGCGGGCCAAACGTCACCCTCATCAATCCGGGGCACGAGGCCATCGCCTCGCTGAAGACGCTGCTCGAAAAGGGCGATGCGCTGCGCGGCGGGGACGCGCCGGCCGACGAGCAATACTATGTCAGCGATTCCGAGCAGCAGTTTTTGCAATACGCCGAGATGTTTTTGCGCGGACAGGTGCAAGGTCGCGTGCAGCGCATTGACATTGAAAGCTATTGATACTTAAAGAAACCCGGCGCGCCATGCGCCAACCCCATTTCGAAAGGAGGCCGCTATGAAGCCCATCACGGTCAAACGACGAGAAAACAATGCCGTCATCTCCATCCGGGGACGGCAGTACTACGACGAGGACATGTCTGACAGCATCGAGCTCACGACCGACGGCAGCTTCGAAAGACAGGGCGACGCCTACCTCATCGCCTATGACGAGACCGCCGTCACGGGGCTCGACGGCACGCGCACCACAATTCTGGTGGAGCCCTGCAACCGGGTGACGCTCACCCGCATCGGCGACGTGAGCCAGTCTCTCATCTTCGAGCCCGGCACGCGGAGCAACGGCCACTACACCATCGAGGACAACGACATGACGCTGACGGTCGACGCCGGGCGCGTCATCAACCGCCTGACCGACAAGGGCGGTTCGCTTTTTGTCGACTACCAGCTTGAGATCAACAGCCAGCTCATGAGCAAAAACAACTTTTTGATCAAAATAAAGGAAGCGGGGACGCCCCAGATCTACCCGGACGCCGACGAACGCCTGGGCTGCCCCGGCTGCAATGGAGGAAGAGAACATGCCTAACAACCCCGCCCAAGCCGCGGCTGACGCCGTACGCCAGTCCATTCTTGACGCCTACCGCAAGGCGGTGCAGTCGGGCGCGCTGCCCGACGGCGCGCCCGAGAACTTCGATGTCAGCGAACCGCGCGACAAAAACCACGGCGACCTGGCGGCCAACTTTGCCATGCTCTGGGCAAAGCCGCTTGGCATGCCCCCGCGAAAAATCGCGGAGATCGTGGTGGGCCTTGTGGACAAGCTGGGCGACATCGAGGACATGACCATCGCAGGCCCCGGTTTTGTCAACGTCACGCTGTCGGGCGCATGGTATGCCAAAACGCTGCGCGCCATCGACGAGGCCGGCGACGACTACGGCAAGACACAGGGCAACGCCGGCCGGAAAATGCAAGTGGAGTTTGTCTCTGCCAACCCCACGGGGCCCATGCACCTGGGCAACGCGCGCGGCGGCGTTTTGGGCGACACGCTGGCCTCCATTCTCCAGTGGACAGGGGCCTATGTCGAGCGCGAGTTTTACCTCAACGACACCGGCAACCAGATCGACCTGCTCGGCCGCTCGCTCGAGAGCCGCTACTTCGAGCTCTTTGGCGACACGCAGACCTACCCCTTCCCCGAGGACGGCTATCACGGCGACGATGTCACAGCCCATGCCAGGGAGTTTGCCGCGCAGCACGGCGACAAACTTTTGCATGTGGACGAGACGCAGCGCCGCCAGGAGCTCATCGACTTTGCGCTGGAGCGCAACGTCAAAAAGATGGAGGACGATCTGGCCCGCTACCGCATTGTCTACGACGTGTGGTTTCGCGAATCCTCCCTCTATCCCACCGATGTGGACGAGGCGCTGGCGCTCATGGAGAAAAACGGCGCCCTCTATGAAAAAGACGGGGCGCTCTGGTTTGCCGCCACCAAATTCGGCGTGGAAAAAGACGATGTGCTGCGCCGCGCCAACGGCTTTTACACCTACTATATGGGTGACATCGCCTATCATCGCAACAAATTCCTCGCCCGCGGCTTCGACACCGTCATCGACATTTGGGGCGCCGACCACCACGGCCACGCCGTGCGTTTCGCCTCGGCCATGCGCGCGCTGGGGCTCGACCCGGCGCAACTGCGCTTTGTTCTCATGCAGCTCGTGCGCCTCATGCAGGGCGGCGAGGTCGTGCGCATGAGCAAGCGCACGGGCAAGGCCATCGCCCTGTCCGACCTGCTCGACGAGATCTCTGTCGACGCGGCGCGCTTTTTCTTCTGCTCGCGCCAGAGCGACACGCAAATGGAGTTTGACCTCGACCTCGCCGTGCGGCAGGACAGCGACAACCCGGTGTACTATGTGCAGTACGCCCACGCGCGCATCTGTTCCATTCTCAAAAACCTGGCCGCCGAAGGCGTGACGCCAAAGCCGGTCGACGAGCTCGACTTTTCGCTGCTGTGCGCCCCCGAGGAAAAGGAGCTCATCCGCCATCTGGCGGCGTTGCCCAACCAGATCATCCTGGCTGCGCGCGACCTCGACCCCTCGCGCATGACCAAATATGTTACCGAGGCCGCCACCAGCTTCCACAAGTTCTACAACGCCTGCCGCGTGCGCGGCGAGGAGGAGCCGCTCATGCAGGCGCGCCTCTCGCTTTGCCGCCTCACGGGACAGGTGATCCGTAACGTTTTGGGCATTCTCAAGGTGTCCTGCCCCGAGAGAATGTGATTTTCAAAGGGCAGTCCCGCGAAAACGTTTCCGGGACTGCCCTGAGCTACGAGAATTAAAGGAGACGCCATGAAACACAAGCTTGGAAAACTGATGTCCGCTCTGCTCTGCCTTGCGCTGCTCTTTGGGGCCCTGCCTCTGACGGCGTTTGCCGACGAGGTGCGCGACTACACCAAATTCGAGCAGGTCTATGACCTGTACAAACAGTATTACTACGTCGACAAAGAGGAAGAGGCCATTTTGCTCGACACCATGAAAAAGCTGCTTGAGACAAACCCCGAGCTCTTCCAGGAGGTCATGAACGCGCTGATGAAGAGCGGCGACCCCTACAGCCGCTATGCCTCGCCTGAAAAGGCGCAGGCTGAACAGACCGCCAAGCAGTATGGCGGCGTGGGTATGACGGTGCAACAGCAGGAGGATGGCCGCATTTTGCTTGTCGAGCTCAATCCCGGCGGCGCCGCCGAGAGAGCGGGCCTTCAGATTGGCGACCAGATCACCGCCATCGACGGGGTCAATGTTCTCAACCTCACGGTGGAGGCGGCCGTGGAGATCGGCCGCGGCGAGGTCGACACCGAAGTGACCTACAGCGTCTACCGCGCGTCGACGGGCGAGATCCTCTCCTTCACCATGACAAGAGAGCAGCTCTCCACCGTCACTGTGACCTACGAATTCGAGACCGATGCACAGACCGGCGTGACCTATGCCTACTGCCGCATCAACGATTTCACCGGCATGTTGACCTACATCGAGTTTTTGGAGTTCATCAAGGACCTTCAGGCAAATAAAGTCGACCGCATTCTCTTTGATTTGCGCGACAACCCCGGCGGCGACCTCAACATCGTGCTCGATCTCATCAACTTCCTGATCCCGGGCGAAGGGCACGTCATCACCACCGTGGTGCCGCGCGACGAGGCGCAGACACAGGAGTTTTTGACGACGGGGCGCGGCATTGAGACCGAGCGCATGGTGATTTTGGTCAACGAGAACACGGCTTCGGCCGCCGAGCTCTTTGCCATCGCCCTGCAGGAGTATAAGATCGCCACCCTCGTGGGCAAGAAGACCTACGGAAAGGCCATCGGTCAGCAGTATTTCGACTTGGAGGACGGCAGCGAGGCCATCATCACCGCCATCCAGGTCACCTCTCCCAAGGGCGTCAAATACAATGGCGTTGGCGTGACGCCCGACCACGAGGTGGAAAACACCGAGGTGCCGCGCGAGCTGCCCGCCTTCATCCCCTTTTCGCACGACAACTATACGCAGGCCGTGCAGGGGGCTGACAACGAAGTGGTCAACGCTTTGGAACAGCGGCTGGTGCTGCTGGGCGTGATGCGGGAGGCCGACAGCGTGTTCGACGAGGACACGGCGCAGGCTCTTCGCATCTACCAGAAGAACATGGGCCTTGAGCAGACCGGCCTGCTCGATTTGACCACCTTCCAATCCATCACCGACCTTGTCAACGTGGTCAAGACCGTGCGCTATCTGCACGACGATCAGCTCGACAAGGCGGTGGAACTCATCACCGCGCCATAACCGCCGCGCAAGGTTCGATCGCAAAAAAGAAGCCGTCGCCCTGTTGGGCGGCGGCTTTTGTCGTTTTCAGAAAAGGCGTTGCGTTGATTCAGTCAAGACGCCATGCCGTCCCGCCCGCGACCCTCCAGCCTTGGCAAGCCACACGCCTGCATCATGGACATCGAAAAAGCTCGATATTGTGCCTTATGTTACACCGGCCACACCGGAAGGGGATAACAGAGGCAGTCATGGCGCCCCGTGAGGCGCTCAAGCAAATTTCAACTAAAAAGACCATCACTTTATTAAAACCGCTTAAAAAACCTCTTGATATAACACCAAAATATGATATAATATCAACAATACGAATACGTGAACGGAGGTAAGACTATGAACGAGAAGGGCATCATTCTGGCAGCGCTGGATGCTTGTGGGTGGAGCCGTGCAACGTTGGCAGAGAAAGCCGGATATGCTGGGCAGTCCTCGATTACCAATCGACTTCACGGGAAAAGCATGCGGGTTGACACCTTTGTAAAGCTACTGGACTTGATGGGGTATGTGGTTGAGGTGAGAAGCAAATCCGCAAAGAATGGAAATGCTTGGATCATTAGTCGAGAAGCGTCAGGAGATGATGATGAATGAGGTGTTTTTCGACCAAAACCTTGCTCGCCATTCTTGGTTACCAGAGAGCGTTTTGATATTCCAGATAGCACATTTCATGAAAATCAGCTTTTAAAAGGACCCAATTCAAGGCCACGGTGTTGTGAGCCCGGGAGAAAAGAGCTATAAAAAGAACAGTTGTTAGCTCCCCCTATCATGTCTCCGATGCTTGTGCAGCCTCCCAAAAGGCAGGGGCACAAAATCAACGCCGCAAGCGCACCTGCCTGTCTTACCAAAATTCCCCTTCCATATTTTCTTTCGCCTTTTGATGTACCATGTTTTTCTTCGATGATCCACCCCAGGCTCACAGGGCGCGGCCTGTCTAGCCAGACTCCCCCTGTCTGCGGGCAGTCAGCCTTCAACAACTCCCGACAAAAAGCGTATCTTCGCGCACGCGCAGACGTATGCCCCGCGCCTAACGCGCAGATGTTCCAAATTTCCTGCTTCGCCGCTTCTTTTTCTCTTGATTTTTCCCCGCCCAGCGATTACAATGAAACTAGTAAGCTGACCGATTTTTTTGGCAGCCAACTTTTAAGGAGGTGCTTTTTCATGGCATATGTGATCAACAGCGACTGTATCGCTTGCGGCGCCTGTGAGGGCGAGTGCCCCGTCAGCGCGATCTCCAACGGTGGAGACAAGTACGTAATCAACGCCGATCTGTGCATCGAGTGCGGCGCTTGCGCCGGCGTCTGTCCCATGGGCGCTCCCGTCAAGGAGTAAGTTCACCCTTTTCAAAGCCGAAAGAGCCTGTGCACAGCGCACAGGCTCTTTGCTTATATACCACCCCAAGGAGGCCATTATGACCATCACCCCCGGCACCCTCTATCTTGTGGGCACGCCCATTGGCAATCTGGGCGACCTCTCCCCCCGTGCATTGGAGACGCTCTCCGGCGTCGATTTCATCGCGGCGGAGGATACCCGGGTCACCGGGGCGCTGCTGGCGCGCTTCAACATCAAAAAGCCGCTTGTCAGCTACTATGAGCACAACCTGCGCCAGCGTGGAGAGCAGATTCTCGCACGGCTGCAGGCGGGAGAGAGCTGCGCGCTGTGCACCGATGCAGGCATGCCCGCCATCTCCGACCCCGGGTGCGACGTGGTGCGTCTGTGCCACGAGGCGGGGCTGCCGGTCGTCGCGGTGCCGGGGCCCTCGGCCGTGACGACGGCGCTTGCCCTCTCAGGGCTCGACACCGGGCGCTTTACCTTCGAGGGCTTTTTGTCGACCGCTCGCAAGAGCCGATTTGAGCATCTGGCTCTTTTGAAAAACGAGCGGCGCACCATGGTGTTTTACGAGGCTCCCCACAAGCTAAAGCGCACGCTGGCCGATCTGCTGGAGGCGTTTGGCGACAGGGAGATCGCCCTGTGCCGCGAGATGACCAAGCTGCATGAGCAGGTGCTGCGCACCACCCTCTCCGGGGCGATTTCCCACTTTGAGCAGACCGAGCCGCGCGGCGAATTCGTGCTGGTGCTCGCAGGGGCCGTCCCCTGCGAACAGCCGCCTGGCGAAGAGGGCATCGAGCAGGCGCTGCGGCAGGCTCTGGCGCAGGGGCTGTCGGGGCGCGACGCCGTCAAGCGCGTGTCGGAACAGTGTCGCGCGCCAAAAAACCAGGTCTACGCCTGCTACACCGAACTGACAAAAGACGATTGAAATGAAGGGGCCCCTGGCCGCTGTTGAACTGACGCGGCGCGGCGGGCGAGGGCAAGCCGGCATGGTTTTCACAGCGGGAAACGCTCACATCCTTAAACCTTCGTGCGTTCCCCCCTGCTGACGTCATTTGCCCGCTGGCACAATGTGCTTTGGAAGGACAAATGCGGCGCCGGCCATCGTTGCGCGCCTCTCACCTTCTTGCAAACCCATCTTCTGCAAGCTTTTCGTGCGCGCTTTTTCTGCGCATTGGTTTCTCATCTTTTCCGGCGCATTCAAGCAGTCCACAACGTTCAGGCGATTGCTCCTCTCGCCCTGCCCGCTTTCATTCCTGTGCGCAATTGCCGCGCCTTTGCTTTTATCATTTCTCACGCTTTTCCTTGGCGACCCGCCCGGCTCAACGCTTGAAGGTGCAAGCCATCGCTTGCGGTTCGCCCCTGTGCAAACCAGGCCCACGCCTCCCCGCGCGCGCTGTCCGCGACCCGCCCGGTGTTGCCTCACGTCTCTCACGCCCACCCTGTGGCGGCGACCCTTTTCGCGCGCCATCTGTCGCGCCCAAACCCCGTGGCGCTCTGCGCAGCCTTTTCGGAAAGTTTTCCGGGCGCGCGCGTTCATTCCAAAACGGGGTTTTATTTGGCGCGCGCATCGTGTATAATACTTTTGTAACGTCAGGAATTATCAG
>CABRXB010000011.1 GCA_902474785.1 uncultured Eubacteriales bacterium
AGGTGCAAGAGGTCTTGGAGAAGCACGGTGTAAGCTGGCGGGCCATCCACGACGACTATGACACGACAACAGCCTCAGGCCGTCTCAAGGTCAATATCATGCTCTCAGTGGCGCAGGACGAGGCCGACCGCACCAGCGAGCGCATCAAAGCCGTGTTTGAGAGCAAGCGCGCCCGGGGCGAGGTTGTCAGCGGAAAAGTTCCGCTCGGCTACAAGATTGAGAACAAGAAAATAGTTATAGACGTGCCAGTCGCAGAAAAGCTGAAAGACATTTTCACAGCATTTATCCGGTTGAAAAACAGCTATGCCCTGAGAGACTATGCGGCAGAAAAACACGGGGTGTACCGCGGACAAAGCGGATGGTTAAAAATATTGCGAGATAAGGCTTATATTGGTCGACGAGGCGAATTTGAGCCCATCATAGACGAGGAAACGTTTCATGTCGTCAATGAAATCCTAAACCGCCGGGCGCAGCGCAATTCTCACAAACGCTCCAACCGCGTCTATCTGTTTTCCGGCCTGGTGTACTGCGCGGAATGTGGTGCACCCATGTCTGCGCACTGTACCAACAACAACACCTATAAATTTTATCAATGCTCGGCGCACAGCACCCACCGAGGTTGTGCCCACAGAAAAACCCACACCGAAGCCAAGCTCGAAGAGTATTTGCGGGCTCGCTTGCTGTTGGTTGCGACTGAACACAACGTCAAAATGACGCAAAAAAAGAAGCCGCCCCTTGAGGATGCGACTGTCATTAAAAGAAAAATGGAAAAGCTTAAAGACTTGTATTTAAACGATCTTATAAACCGCGACATATATGAACGGGATTACACAGACCTTAGGACAAAGCTAGATGAGGTTGCGACTGCTCCCCTTAAAGATAAGCTAATAGACCTTACTGCAATCAAGACCGCTCTCCGCGTCTATGATACGCTCAGCGACATAGAGAAGCGTGAATTTTGGACGCGCGTTGTAGAGAAAATCGTAGTCAATCAGGCGGGGAATATTTTTTTCATTCCGTTATTACCATAACCGCAATAACCATCAGGGTCGGAGATAAAATAGATGCCCATGGCCGGATTGTCAAAGCAGATCACGCCGAGCTTTTCGTGCAGCGCACGCGCCGCCTCCATGTCGGGCACCGCCACCGCCAGATGAAATTCCCCTTCCCCCAGGTCATAGGGCTCGCTGCGATCTCGCAGCCAGGTGAGTTCCAGGCGAAAATCGCTCTCCCCATCGCCCAGAAAAACCAGCTTGAAGGAGCCGTCGGGCGCGCTCTTCTCCGAAACGGGTTTGAATCCCAGCGCTTCATCGTAAAATGCCAGGCTGCGCTCCAAATCGAGGACGTTAAAGTTGAAATGATGAAATTTCATAACCTGCACCCCTTTTCTTTTTTCCATCATACCACATCCCGTCCTGGCTGAAAAGAGGGTGACTGCTTCGGGAAAACAGCAAAGTGATGTCCGCCGCTTTACCCCCCTTTAACCGAGGCAAACAAACAGAGGCGGCATGGTATTACGACCATGCCGCCCCCTGCGTGGACCTGATTTGTTGTCTGCGATTTGTCAAGCTTTTCGATGAATTGCGGGCGCATATTTTTACCGCTTCACAGCTTCTTTTTTGCCCCCGCGCAGAAAGGCCTTGACGATTTCGACCATCGGAATGATGGAGACGGCCAGCAGCATGGCCACCAGATATTCCTGGAAGCTCACGGTCTCAAACTGGAAGGCGCGCGCCAGCGCCGGGATATAGATGACGGCCGCCGTCGACAGCAGACTTGCGCCAAAGGCCAGCCACAGCGCCTTGTTTTGGTGCGGCATGGAGAAGATGCTTCCGCGCTGGCTTCTCATGTTGAAGCTGTGGAAGATCTCGGCCATGCTCATGGTCAAAAAGGCCATGGTCACACCGTCGGGAGAGTTGGCAATCTCCCAAACGCCCGACTCCATATAGTGTCCGATGAAGTAGGCCAGCAGCGTCAAAATGGTGATGAGCACGCCCTGATAGGCCACATCCACCCCAAGCCCCCTGGCAAACACCCCTTCAGCCGGGTTGCGGGGCTTGCGCTTCATGAGATTGTCCTCCCCCTGCTCGATGCCCAGCGCCAGCGCCGGGAAGCAGTCGGTGATCAGGTTGATCCAAAGCAGGTGAACGGGGCGCAAAATGGTGAATCCGAGCATGGTGGCCGTGAACACGCACAGCACTTCGCTCATGTTGGAGGCCAGCAGAAACTGGATGGCCTTGCGGATGTTGTCGTAGATGCGCCGGCCCTCTTCCACAGCGCCCACGATGGTGGCGAAGTTGTCGTCGGCCAACACCATGTCGGCCACATTTTTGGTGACGTCGGTGCCCGTAATGCCCATGCCGACGCCGATGTCGGCGCGCTTGAGGCTGGGCGCATCGTTGACGCCGTCGCCCGTCATGGCGGTGACATAGCCCTTATAGCGCCAGGCGTCGACAATGCGCACCTTGTGCTCGGGCTGAACACGCGCATAGACGGCATATTTCTCAATGTCGCGCAGCAGCGTATCGTCGTCAATGGCATTCAACTGGTTGCCGGTCAGCGCATGGAGGTCGTCGGTGAGAATGCCAAGCTCTTTGGCAATGGCAACGGCGGTGTCAAGATGATCTCCCGTGATCATGACGGGGCGAATGCCCGCCTGACGGCACTCCACAATGGCGTCTTTGACCTCAGGCCGGATGGGGTCGATCATGCCCACCAGTCCGACAAAGCAGAGCTGATCTTCGAGCTTTTCGGGCGTCAGACCCGCGGGCAGGTCGTCATAGTGGCGCAGCGCCACGGCCAGCACGCGCAGCGCCTTGTCCGCCATGCCCTTGTTGGCGGACAAAATCTCCTGGCGCTTTGCCTCGGTCATGGCATGCGCCTGTCCATTCTCCCAGTAGGAAGCGCAGTGTGAGAGCACAATGTCGGGCGCGCCCTTGGTAAACTGCACCACGTCGTCTTCCACGCTGTGTACGGTGCTCATCATCTTGCGCACGCTGTCAAAGGGCGCTTCGGCAACGCGCGGCATGTTGCGCTCCAGCTCGGCCTTTGGCAGACCGAGTTTTTCAGCGTAGACGACGAGCGCCACCTCGGTGGGGTCGCCCACCAGCTCGCCCGAGGCTGCGGCCTCCACGTCGCAGCACAGCGACATGGCGGTGGCCAGCAGCTTTTCATCGGCGCCATAGTGCTCTGTGACCGTCATCTTGTTTTGCGTGAGCGTGCCGGTCTTGTCGCTGCAGATGATCTGCGCGCAGCCAAGCGTCTCAACCGCCGTCAGCCGGCGGATGATGGCGTTGCGCTTTGACATGTTGGTGACGCCGATCGACAGCACGATGGTGACCACCGTGGCAAGCCCCTCGGGAATGGCGGCGACCGCCAGACTGACCGCCACCATGAAGAGGTCGATCATGGAGTCAAAGGTTACGCTGCCTGCACGCATGACGCCAAAGCCGAAGATCACCACACAGATGCCGATCACCAAAAAGGTGAGAATCCGGCTGAGCTCGCTGAGCTTGCGCTGAAGCGGCGTCTGTCCGCTGCCGGCCTGCGCGAGCACGCCGGCGATCTTGCCCATTTCAGTGTCCATCCCGGTGCCGGTCACAACCGCGCGGCCATGGCCATAGACCACAGTGCTGCCCAGATAGACCATGTTGCGGCGATCGCCCAGCGGGATCTCATCGCCTGCCAGCTTGTCGGCCGTTTTTTCAACCGGCAAACTCTCGCCCGTCAGCGCGGCCTCTTCGAGCTTCAGGCTGACGCACTCGATCAGGCGCGCGTCGGCCGGTACAGCGTCGCCCGCCTCGAGCAGCACAATGTCTCCCGGGACAAGCTCTTCGCTTTTGAGCACCATCACCTTGCCGTCGCGCAGCACGCGGCTGGTGGAGGCCGCCATCTGCTGCAGCTCCTCAATGGCCTTTTCCGCACGGCCCTCCTGGTAGACGCCAAGCCCCGCGTTGATGATGACAACCGCCATGATGATGATGACATCGGCAAAGCTCTCGCCCGAATAAAAGGACGTGACTCCCGAGAGCACCGCCGCCGCAATCAAAATCAGCGTCATGGGGTCGTTCATCTGCTTGAAAAACCGCAGCAGCGTCGAATCTTTCGTCGCCTCCATCAGCTTGTTTGGGCCGTGCTTCTCGAGGCGTTGTGTCGCCTGTTGCGAACTGAGCCCCTCCTTGCTGCTCTGCAGCGTCTCGAGAACGCGTTCGCCGTTCTCCTGATAGTAGTTCATCCGTTCGTTCATCCTTTCTTGTGTGTGCGTCATGCCTGAATGGTTTCGATAAAAAAGACCCACGTATAGAATACCTCTGTGGTAGTCTATACATGAGTCTCGTTCTTTCATCCAAGCCAGGCTCCCGAAGGACGCCATGTATGTTGACTTGAAACACAGCGGCAAACCGATGCGCAAACTACTCCCTCATGGATCTCTCTATCTACTATAAGGTAGTATACTAAATTTTAATCGCTTGTCAAGAAGATTTTGACATCTTTCAAAAAGAAAGCCTCTGTCCGCCAAAAGAAGACAGGTTGCGACCCTCCCACCCTAGGGCTGCGGCCAGAGCTGCGTGATCTCCCCGCGGGGCAGCGAGATGGAATAGACCTCATAGCAGTGGTCCCCCGCAGGCGAGGGCCAGGCCAGCGTGAGCGCATGTTGTCCAATGGACTGTAAAATCAAATTGCGGCGCACGGTGGAAAAGGGCTCGCCCGGCAGCGTACACAGCAAGCGAAGCTGATTGCTCTTCAAATCCATGCCGTAGATCCCGCGCACCTCGCCGCGCTCCCCCACAAAGTAACACCTGTTTTCGCGCCGGCCAATCAGCACTGCGCGCGCAAGCAGAGGGGAAAAGCCCGCGTCGTTCAGGATGCCCAGGCTGCCCTCCCAGCCCGAAGAGGCATAGGCATAACACCAGGTGGTGACAAGCATGCCCTGCTGCGTCACCTCCAAAACATTGAGATCTCCCAGGGCGTCCGGCATGTCAAAGAGCGTATGCCGCTGCTCCTCTTCAAGCCTTGCGACGGTGATCCGGTAGCGATATCCCACCGAGCCCTCGGCGCGCTCGAGCCGGCGCTCCTCGATATAGGTCGCCTGCTCGTCTTCAAAAAAGACATGCTCCTCCACAGCGCCCGCCATCATCTGCGTGTATCGCTTTTCAAGGGGCGTGGTTGTATAGCGATAGGAGAGGGGTTCCCAGAGGGCCGCCTCGGGCAACTGTGCAAAGGGGCTGACCTCATCCTGCCCCACGGCGCACAGGTACGCCTGTCCACTTTCAGTCGTGGCCAAATACACTGTGAGCTCCAAAGACAAATCGCACATGCCATTTTCCCCCGGCTCTCCCCAGAGGGTGCCGGCGGCCTTGCCCGCTTCGCGCTGCGGCTCAATTTGAGCCGCAAACGTCAGCGTGTAGTAGGCGTCCCCCGTCTCCGCAATGCTCACATCAGACAGGGTATACCGGGTCAGACCCAGCCTGCCCCCGCTGTAGCTCATGTTGGACAAAAGCAGCGCGGGGTAGGCAAGCGCCGCCTGCTCCGGATTGTCGCCCGCCGGCACGACAGGAAACAGCGCATAGGGGGGCGTTGGCACGCCCGACACATCAAGCACGCCATTTCTCTCAACGACATGCACCACCGAGAATAGCGGCATTTCTCCAAACAGACGCTCCCCCGTGTTGTCGGGGAGCAGATAGGCCGTTCCTGTCGCCGTGTCCGCCACCAGCACACCGCGCTCCTCTTTTTCGAGCAGCACAAGCCCCGCTCCCGAGAGCGCAAGCTGCGCCGCCGTGTCGAGCACCGGCCGCTGGCCCGCGTCAATGGGGGCGAGCAGCTCATACGCGCCGTCGCGCAGACCGTACCAGCCCGGGCTGTCTCCAAAGGGCGCCGAGAACACAGCCTCATAGGAGAAGTCCACCAGCGTCTCGCCCAGCAGGTCGACAACGCCCCAAAGCCCCTCTTTTTGCACCACAAGCGCCGGCGTCTCAGCCACGTCATACCACAGAGTCAAGGTGGGCTGCACGCCTGACAGCGCCGCCTCATCCCCCTGGGTGGCGTAGACAAAATACCCAACATCCATATAGCCGCCGATGGCGTCGAATGCAAAGGGCACGCACATGCGTCCCGTCTCCCAATCGAGCACGCCCCAAAGACCGTCGGCCCGACGAATGGCGATGAGATCCTCCTCCAGCAGACGGGGCTGCTCGTCCTGGTCGCCCACGCTGTAGCCGTGGCCCACCGCCAGGCAGTCCTGATCGGTCAGGGGCAGAATACCGCCGTCCGACACCATCCAAAGACGCTGCATCTGCGCGCCGTCTGTCGTCACAACCAGCCCCGCCTTCACTTCAAAAAAGTCGATGGCCCGATACTGTGCAGGCAAAAGCTGCACCCCTTCCACGCTGTAAAGGCCGAGCTGCGCATTGTCGCCCCTGTAGAGATATCCGTAGTGGCAGCGCGCAAACGTCCCTTCAAGCGCCTCGAACAGCGCGCCTGAGGCGCGGGAAAACAAAGTGGACATGGCGCCGTTTTGTACGGGGAACACCCCCGAGTAGAGAAGCCTTTTTTGCGATGCGGTTTCCGGCTCTTTCACCGTCAGACCGTGGCTCTCGACCAGCGCGACGGTCTCCTCGACGGCCCGTTGCGGCGTGGACAGCGACAGCGTGTTTGTCTGCGCGTTCCACTGAATCAGGCAGCAAAAGGACAGAGATACTCCCTCCATCGGCACCAGATAGGTCTCGCCCGACAAAATGGGGGGACGCGGCATGGGCGTGAGCATGGGTTCCTCCGATTCGTCGAGCAGCCAGAGCGTGCCATCTTCCAGCAGCGCGGCCGAACAGCCGATTTCCACGCACGAAATCAACAGAGCCGAAGTTTGATCATATTCGATCTGATCGAGCTGCACATGGGAGAGCAGTTTGGCCAGATTTTCCGCGTGCAGGTAGAGCGCGCCGCCCTCTCTGTAGAGCAGGGGTTCATCGGCCTCGACCTCCTGTCCATCCACTGTCACAATGGGGCTCAAATATCCCGCCGGTTCCTCGCGGCTTTGAAGACCCGGCACAAGCAAAAACAGCAGGGCAGCCGCCACAAGGCCCGCCGTCAGCAAAACAAGCATCCAACTCGGCAAACGCTGCACACCGCGTTCTTTTTGAAACTCTGTGTTTTGATTCACCTGCCCCACCTCCTTAATTTATATAAGACATTTTCTCCGATTATAGTCTCAAGCTCCGGCGCGCGCCTCCCACAGTGGGCAGGGCTTTGAAAGGCCAAAAACCCCGTCTTGAGACCGTCGATCGGCATTCCTTGAAACGGAATCATCAGGCCGCGCCGCCGGCGGATTTCACCCCAACAAGGCAAACCCCGATCGCTTGAGCGCCGGCTCCTCATTTCGCTTCTTTGAGATAACACGATTGTACCACAGGCAAACCCGCTCGACAAGGCATCGTTTCATGCGGTGCAGGCAAAAGAGCCGTCCCAGGCTGCGGGCGCCTCTTTTGCATGAAAGCGCATGTGCAGCCGCTTTTTCCTTAGCCAAAGCACAGCCTTTGGCCAACTCCCCTCAAGATCCGCAAGATGCGAAAGACGTTTTTCCCCGGGCATCACATGCGACACTCTTGCCGCCGACTTTAGGGCCATTTTACCAAATCCGACCGCAGCAAGGGCCCAGCGCCCGCATGCTGCGCCCTTCTCCATTTTTCGCCGGAAAGCCCATGCGCAACCAATTCTTCACCTCAGAAGCGTCGTGTGCGCCGGCGTGACGGTCTGAAAAACGCTTTGAGCGTCAAATGAGAGACGGCCAAACGGATCGTTCCAGGAAAGAGGCCCTTTGCCTATGGTCGACTTGCCGCGGTGAAAATGCCCTCTTATTTTGCGCCTTTTGCGCCGGACTGCGAACCTGTGATATAATATAAAAATAGAGCTTGTCGACCGGCCTTTGGTTGTCGTTCCCTTTGCCCGAAAAAAGGTAACTTTTTTCCTGCCTGTTCGTCTAAACTCGAAAGAAATCCATTTTGCGGGAAAAAGTGGCGGTTTCCAGGGTTATCATGTCCCGGGAAAAGCCGCCTCTTGCCGTTTGATTTTCTCAAAGTCGCATTTTGCTAATGCCTGGCATACCAGTGACAGTATACACAAAAAGGAGTGATGCGTTATCTTCCGACTGATTTTTAAGATTCTTCTCGCCCCCTTTGCCCTGGTGTTGGCTCTTGTCGTGGGCTTTCTCAAACTCATCGTGGGGCTTTCCGCCTTTGTTTTGAGCCTGCTGGCTGTGTTTTTATTTATCCTCGCCTTTCCCGTGCTCTTCACCGTCTCTGTTGCCGGCGGGATTTTCCTCATGCTTTTGGCCTTTTTGTTCAGTCCCTTTGGCATCGCCCTGATCATCGGCGGACTTCTGGTCTCCTTGCAGGGGCTCTACAGCGCCGTGCGCGGCTTTTTGTTCAGCTAAAGTGGACGGATCGGCAACTTTCAGATCCATGAAAGGAGTGTTTCAAATGACCTGGATGAAAAAATCACTTGCCGCCTGCCTGGTCTTGTGCCTGGGGCTTGCCCTTTGTGGCTGCGACAAATCGGAAAAGGATTCGGTCGATCCAAAACAGGATCAGGCGACCATCCTCTCCTGCATTGCCCTTTTGGGAGCAGCGGAAGAGGAGCTTGTCTCGCAGATGGGAGAAGGACAGCGCACGCTGCTGGACGGGACGCAGGAGACGCTGTTTCGCGAATATGCGCTCTCACTCTTTGGCCAGTCTATCCCCTTTATGGCCACAATTGATTTGGGGCATGTGCTCGATATCTCCGCCACGCTGGACGGCTCTTATGACGACTGGGTCCAGACCATCAAAGCCTCTTTGGGGGAGCCCACTGTGTCGGACGACGAACAAACCGATATCAGAGAATCCCGTTGGGCGTTTGAGGGGGGCGGCCTTGCGCTGATTGTCGAACAGGAGACGTCAACGCTTTCATTTTATAAAGACGGCGCCTGACCCTCCCCTTTTCCGACTGGATTGGGCCTTGCATTTTTATGTCCCACATGTCAAGACGTCCGCGCGGCCCGCGGGCGTCTTTTCGCATTTTCCCACCCCTTCATCCCGTTTTCAAATCAAATTTTGCAAACTCTGCTCACAGGCAAAAAAGGGGGCGGCTCTATCATATGCACCATGCATGTGCTATAATAAGCATATCTTTATCGAAAAGGGGTGTCAACATGTCTTATAGCCCTCTGCTCGGCTCCAGTTTCAATCGCACATCCATGCGCGACCCCGCGCATCCTTGCACCTTTTCGGGCATGTGCGCCATGTGCACGGCCGACTGCCTCGGCACCTGTGAGATCGGCCTCTCCGCAGTGCGGGGCATGGAAATGGTCTACCCAAACACCACAGGAGACAATCAGATCGCCTCGGAAAAACGCTACCCGGTGGATTACTCCCATTTCAACATCAACGGCCGCGTGTTTGGCGCGGTGGGCGCGCCGGAAAACGCCGACCTCGCCAGCATCTACCATGTGGGGCTTGGCGTCCAGATTGGCCGCACAAACCCCGTCAGGCTGGCGCTTCCTCTCCTGTTGCCCGCCATCATCAAGCTCAACTGGCAAGACTATTTTGCAGGCGCCGCCATGGCCGGCGTCATCGCCGTCATCGGCGAGGGCGCCGTGAGCAAAGATCCCGCACTGACCTATGAAAACGGCAGAGTCGTCCACGCGCCAAAGCTGCGCGAGATGCTCGGCGCCTTTTCCCGCTATGACCGCGGCTACGGTCAAATCGTCTTGCAAACCAATTTTGACGACGACCTTCAGGGGGTGGCAGACTACGCCATTCAAGAGTGCGGCGCAAAGGCCATTGAATTCAAATTCGGCCAGTCGGCCAAGGGAACCCAGCCCGCCAATCGCATCGCCACTCTGGAGGAGGCCCTCCGTCAAAAAGAGCGCGGCTTTTTGGTGCTGCCCGACCCCACCGACCCCGCCGTGCAGGAGGCTTGGCGCAAAAAGGCATGTCCCGCTTTTCACACCTTTGGGCGTCTGCCCATGTGGGAGGAGGGCTATCTCAAAACCCGCATCGACCATCTGCGGGAGCTCGGCATGCAAAATGTCTACTTCAAAATGGCGGGCTACGACCCGCAGGACATCGAACGCCTGCTCCGGCTGGCCTGTCATTGCGGCGTGGATCTCGTGACCTTCGATGGCGCGGGCGGCGGCTCGGGCTACAGCCCCTGCAAAATGATGAACGAGTGGGGCCTGCCCACCGTCGTCCTGGAAAGCGTCGTGGCGGGAATTTTGCGAAAGCTGGCGGACGAAGGTCTTGCGCTGCCCGCCGTCTCCATCGCCGGCGGCTTCACCATGGAAGACCAGGTCTACAAGGCCCTGGCCCTTGGCGCCCCTCACATTCGTCTTGTGGGCATGTGTCGCGCGCCCATGGCGGCAGCAACCAGCGCCAAAAAGGTGGGGGAACTTGTCTTGGCCGGCAAAACGCCGCCCCACCTCGCCTCCATGGGCAGCACCATGGAAGAGCTTTTTCTGGATCTCCCCTGTCTGCGCGCCCTCTACGGCGGCGAGGCCGACACCTTTTCACCCGGCGCCATCGGCGTGTATTCCTACTTAAATCGTATCGGCTATGGCCTCCAGCACTTTGCGGCCCTCAATCGAAAATTCGACCTCTCCTATGTCGATCAAAGCGACCTCATCCCCCTCACACACGACGCACGCAATCTTCTAAATGGCATTTGAAGCCTTGCCTTCTCATGCAGCCTCAGGATATCTTGTGCAGCTTACAGACGCAACTTCTTCTGGGAGCCGCGCCACAACGCAGCGCAAAACTAGCATGCTCCCTGTTTTGCTTTTGCGTTTAACCGTCAAAGTGCCGCTTGCGTTCGCACCTGATAATCCGCTCCATGTTTCAAAGGCGCAAAAGCCCTGTCATCCATTTTAATTTGCTGAAAAAGAACAAGGGAGAAGAGATGGGTGTCTCTTCTCCCTTGTCGTGCTTAATTTGTCAGACCCAAGGAATGCCCATCAGGACGTCTCTCCCAGACGGGTTACGATGACCGTGGCATTTTCAAAAGAAAAACCGGCCGCATTGGTGCGGATCTGAAGCGTCGCAGGGGTGGCGGTTACGCTGATCGGCATCGAGAAGGCGACCGTTGCAATCTCACCCGTTGCATAGAAGGAGCGATAGGACACAGCGCCCTCTACTTCTACGTTATCCTGATAAAGGCGAACGTTGAAGGCCGCAGGGATCGACGTGCCTGTGTTCACCAGCACCGAGCTGTGGAACGTCACCTGATAGATCCCGTTGGCATTGATGACAATGTCGGCGCTGCCCCCAGTGTGCGTGATTGCAGCGCTTGTGGCAAGTGGCGTGTCGGCAAAAGTTACCGCGCTGCTTGCAGCCGTAGCCTGCGAGGTGATGTCGGTTGCAGCAAGCACATCGGGCACGCCCAGCGTCCCCGTATCTCCTCTTGGAATGACAAAGTTGAACACGGCGTTCTCACCGTCGCCAGAATTTGTAATCTGTACATCGGTGCCGGGATCTCCCGTTGTCACAGTGCCTACGGCAACAGTTGCCGCCGCCCCTGTTTGCCCAGTCGGGCCGGTGGGTCCCGTGGCACCCGTTGCGGCGGTCGGTCCCGTCGGGCCGGTGGGTCCTGTTGCGCCCGCTGCGCCTGCGTCTC